>JAEYNI010000302.1 GCA_023412635.1 Bacillota bacterium | reverse complement strand
TTGCCCTCAACTATATTGAAAATGAGCTTTTCAAATATGATACATCGAAGAGGTTATCCAACTTTATTGATGTACTGGATAATACAATGGTAAAAAACAGGGACAATTGGGAAAAGCATTACCATGGAAGCGATGACATAATACGTCTTGCCAGAAAATACAGCTTATCTGACAGGGCTCGTTACTATCTGCCTTTAAGGGAGGTAAGAGACTCTTTGGAGCTTATGCTGCATAATGTGAACAGCGTTAAAATACCGTTGACACTTATAAGTGAATACATGCCAAAACAATACACCAAAATACGTAACGGAATTCTAAAAAATTCACCAGAGGAGCTTTTTAAAGATAGAATCATAAATTGTATAGATGATTACATATATGCAATATCTCCAAATAGTTAGAGAATTGGGATCTCTCTCTGCAAATAATAAGGGCTACAGGGTTTTACCTATAGTCCTTTGTTATACCCTAATTTGCTACGTGGTTACAGGAGGAACAATTATTATTCTCCTGTTTTTTCATATCGAAAGTCCACAACATCGTTATTGTTAACTTCATATAAGCTGATGTTTTCTAGCAAGCTTTCTCCGTTTATATAACAATTCCAATATTGTCCATAATCGTAAGAGATGTCCATGATTGAAACGATAAACTTACCACCCTCACTGTCTTCTGTCTTCATCTTTAGAGCTTCAATATCGCTCATTATTTCAAGCAAATTAGTCTTTTCAGTTTTTATTTTCTCGCTGTAAATAGCTTCTTTATCTATATTATAAATACTTAACGTTATTTCAATAGCATTGTTTTTTTGTTCTTCGGAAGGCTTCGGAGTAACTCGCGCCACAGTCTGAGAAGTAGTTGATTCACTTATTTTTTCAGGGATTGATTGTACATTGCTGCAAGCTGTTATGCTAAACAAATTTAAAATTAATACAATTGATAGTAATAACGATTTGATATTTTTCATGTTGTTTTTCCTCCAATTACTTTAATGTGAACTATTTCTCAAATTACTACCCATTATATCATTCCGATATATATCTTTCTATCCCTATCTGCCTATCAACACTATTCCTGCTACAACGCAGCCTCCTCCTGCAAATTGTTGCAAGCTTGGGACTTCCCCTAAGAGTAAAGCAGATAAAAGCATGGAGGTCAGTGGCATCATGCCGGAAAATGCTGCAGCAAGAACGGCTCCGCAGCGGTTTATACCGCAAAACCAGAAAATGAATGCAAGTGCGGTTACAAAAATACCGTACCATATCAAAGACAGCCACTCCCTTAACCCCAGCACCATCAGGTTTTTTACCGGCTGTTCACTTAATGAGGGGATTAGGCATAGCAACAGGGCTATAACAGTAACGATGAGGGTCTGAACCTGCGGTGGCAGATTATGACTCTTGCCGGGGGTATATCTTACTGCAAATAACCTGGATAAGATATTGAACAATGACTCGCACGCAGCGGCGCCCATTACCAGCAGGTTACCCAAAAAGTGTTGTCCTGAAAACGCACTGTTGCCTGAAAATATCCCTTGCACCAGCATTATTCCTGCAACAGTGCTTACTATACCTGAGAGTTTTACAGGGTTCAGCCCTTCCTTCAAAAATATCAATGCAAGTAGAGCCGTAATGGCGGAGGTAGCTCCGGTTAAGATTCCTGCCTCGCCGCTGCTTGTAAGTTTCAGGCCATTTAAAAGACACATGCGGAAGAGGAAAATTCCGAAAAGAGCCTGGAGAAACATAAACAGATAATTTTTTACTGTAATTGTCCTGATAACCTGAAACAATTTTCTTCCGCATACAGGAAGCAGTATAAAGAGTGAGAAAAACAGGCTGACGGCTGCTATTGTAAATGTCCCCAGCTTGCCTGAAACTATTCGGGCTGAGAATAGGATATGTTATTCTTCCTAGCAAATTTCATTCACAGTGGAGAAAAATCCGAACTCATACCGATGTTCAAAACCCATCCTTCGAGCAGGCAGCACTGGCAGAACTTATGGCCTCTCGGAAATTTGACAAACACGTTAAAAGCATGAGAAGGGTTTATAGTATCAGAAGAGAGATAATGAGAAATGCACTTTTGGAAAAATTCAAAGATAACCTTACAATTATTGGGGATGAGGCCGGACTTCACATGACAGTACAATTTACTTCAACAGTACCGTTAACGAGTAGCAGTGATAGCTTCAGAAGAATGAGCATGGAGAAGGGTGTTAAAATTATACCTGTAGAATATCACTGTATAAAAAAGGGTATTCATACAGACAAACTCCTTTTAGGCTATGGCCATTTGAATGAACAAGAGATACTAAAAGGAATAGATACATTTGAAAGCATTTTATCTGACTACCTTTTACCGGATAGTATATTGTGAGGGATAAAAGAGATCGGATATTATAAGTAAATGTCTGAAAACTCAATTTTTATTTTTTCAATTCTGTCCTGCTCCCTCACAGAGGCTACTTCTGTAACTGCGCCATCTATAGTATAGACCGGAAGCTCCACAACAAATTCGCTGCCCGCCCCCAGTTTGCTGTTAACATATATATTACCTTTATGAATATCAATGATGGATTTTGCAATGGAGAGTCCGATACCACTGCCTTCCGACCGCTTGGTAAAGGATCTGTCAACCTGAACAAGCCTGTCGAAAATGGCTGATTGAAGCTCAGACGGAATACCTATCCCGGTATCCTTAACCGAAATTGCCACATTCTCATTATGATCGTATATGTTAACTGTTATAGAGCCGCCGGGAGGGGTGAATTTCATAGCGTTGGACAAAAGGTTTAAAATCACTCTCTCAATTTTATCCTGATCGAGGGCAATTACTTTCTCTTCCATTTCAGTATCAAATATCAGGGATAGATTTTTATTTTTAACATAATCGGCTACCGATAGAACAATATCTTCAGTAACCTTTACAATGTCCTTGTTTTCCAGGTAAAGATTCATGCTCCCGCAATCAATGGTGTTTATGTCGATAATGTTTGAAACAAGGCGTATTAACCTGTAACAGTTCTGCTTTATGGAAAACATATATTTTTTTATACTGGAGGCGGGAATTTGACTTTGCTCATCCTTCAACTTGTACTCCAGAAGCTGTTCTGCTGACAATATAACGTTTATAGGGGTTTTAAACTCATGAGAGATGTTGGAAAATAATGAGACTCTAAGCTTTTCAAGCTCAAGACTGGTATTCATTTTAATAAGCTCATTAGTTTGAGATTGAACCTTACTTATGAGTTCATTATTAAGTAAATCTATTTCCTTATTTTTATTCTTAATAATTTGCTCATTCACAACGTACTTTCTGAAGGTAGTATAACTGACAATTGAAACCAATAAACAAATAAAGGTAATTAATAAAGAATTTATTATATGGACGTAGGGTATTGAAGTCGAAACATTCATAATCAGTATGGCTGCTATAAAGGTTATAAAAGAACCAGGAAACATGATGATACTCTGTACAGGAGTAAAAATATACAGTGCCGATAAACAGAACATGGCAATCATATAAGCAGATATCTGACCGTACAAGGCATGGGTATTAAGGCTTAATAATTCTGCCCATACAATAATAGAAAAATTAAAAGATAAATTAATATAACGGTATATATTTTTGTTCACAAAGCTAATGCGATAAAGAATAAAGTAAATAAAAAGAATAGGCATGAGTCCCAGGTGCAAGAGAAATACATTTCTTGAAGCAGGAAAAAAAGACCATGTTTTATTAAAGTGCAAGAAATCGGAAAGTACAAGTATACTATTTACAAGTAGTAGAATAAATAATACTTTTTTAATCCTGATAGTATTTCTTTTTAGAATTTGCTCATGTATTTCCATGGAGTACTTATTGAACAAATCCTTCAATACAAGTACATCATTTTCTTGTTTATATATACTCATAATAGTGTCTCCTTTATAAAAAATTTGAGCACTACTTAAGAGTTCTACATATTAATACAAATTCCTCTACAATTTGTAAATTTATCCAACAATATTATTAATAGCATTTACAGCTCGTTGAAGTTCCTGAACGCCTATCTTATTATCCCACTCGCTGAGATAGAATGGAAATTGCAGGAGACATTCTTTACATTCCAGATATTGGCGTGCATCCTTCTGCTCTCTTTTATCATACATAAAGGGAAGAAACTCTTCTGTATTTTTTAAACCCGGTGCATTGGAATCAATATTATAGGAATATACATAGGTTGCTTCATACTTTATAAGAAAATTGTGACTCCCGCAGTTGGGGCATTGTAAAAGATTATTATCATCCATATAAACGATCCTCTTTGATATAAGTTATAGATATTATCATGGACAGAAATTAAAAACTTATACAGGCCTTAGAACTTTAGAATGGCAAGCCGACGTTTTTTCCATAAAATTCATAGCCAGTATATCTATAACTCCGTATGTTTTGCTAATAATAATTTGTATATTGTTGTTATTTAGCATCACTTTTACCTTTTATTTATTTGCGGGAGTATTCATTTCAAGGAGGAGTAACAATGAACAATATGCTAAAAAGATCAGTAGCTTTTATATTGGCAGGAACATTAACTCTTGGGTTGGCTGCATGTTCAAAGTCAGCTCAGGACAATACAGGGACTGCTACTAATACCGGAGCTGCCGGAACATCTAAAGTCGGTCAGGGATCCGGGAAACAGGTTGATTTAAGATTCAGTCATATTTGGGGTGGAGCGACAGACCCATTTGCCCCGGCTGCAAAAAAAGTAATTGATGATTATCAGACCGCTAATCCCAATGTGAGGATTACAGTTGATACAAATGAGAACGAAGCCTATAAGACGAAGATTAAGGCAATGGCGGCAGCAAATGAATTGCCTGATCTTTTTTCAACTTGGGGAGGTGGTTTCTCAACGCCGTTTATTGATTCAAATTCAGCTTTAGTACTGGATAATTACATTACACAGGATATAAAGGATAAGTTGGTTAACGGTGCATTTAACAATGTAACCTATAACGGTAAAATTTATGGTGTTCCTTTCTTTCTTTCAGTAGGAGCGCTATTTATTAATACTGAATTATTTGATAAAAACAGTGTCAAAGTTCCTACCACTTATGATGAGTTGTTAACAGCTGTTAAAACCTTTAAATCAAAAGGGATTACACCAATGGCTGTATCAGGTAAGGATAAATGGACAATTGCAATGTACTTTGATGTAATGGCATTAAGGGCAGCAGGCCCCGATAAAATAGTAAAGACTCTTACAAAACAGGGTTCCTTTAAAGATCCCGAGTTCCTGAACGCGGCAAAGAGATTCAAAGAGCTTATAGATGCAGGTGCCTTTTCAAAGGGTGCAGCAGGTATATCAAATGATGAAGCTGAAGTTCCATTTTATGACGGAAAAATTCCAATGATGTTCAAAGGAAGCTGGGCAGCAGGTAAAGCAGATGCAAAGGATTCCAAGGTGGCAGGCAAAATCGGCGTAATATCCTTCCCAGCAATACCCGACGGTAAGGGAAATGCAAAGCAATTCACGGGAGGAGCTGTTGATGCTGTAATGGTTAATGCTAATACAAAGAATAAAGATGAAGCAGTTAAATTCCTACTGTATTTCTCAGAAAATTTTGCAAAGGAATCATATATTTCAGGTGCATCAATGCCTGCCTGGAAGGTTCAGGGGGTCGATGAATCAAAATTGCCTGGGACACTTGTTAAAGTTGTTGACCTTACGAAGGATGCTGAAGGCTTCACTATCTGGTGGGATACACTCCTTTCAGGAAAAGATACTGAAACTTATCTGAACGCGCTGCAGCAGTTATTTATGGGCACTAAAACTCCCGAACAGTTTATAGAGAGCTTACAAGTAATATATAGCAAATAAAAAGCCCCGAAGTTTTGTACAGGCGTCCATTTGAATTCATGAATCTATACTGACAAAAATGGGCGCCAATAAATTTTCTACCAAGTATAACACCAAATATAGCATTAAATATAAAATTTAATAAGAAAGAAGTGAGTTTTGTGGATAAGGTATTAAGTAATAAGAAAGCCATAGTATTTTTCCTTTTTCCAGCCTTGGTTATGTTTATTGCAATTATTATCATACCTATTATAATGTCATTTGACTATAGTTTACAGGAATGGTCCGGCTTTGGTAAAGGTACCTTTATTGGTTTGGCAAACTATAAGGGACTCATTACTGATTCCATATTCATCAAAGCAGCAGTCAATTCCCTGATATTGGCCGTAGCCTCAGTATTTATTCAGCTCCCCATTTCATTATTTTTGGCGCTTGTGCTATCAAAGGGAGTCAGATTTGAAAAAAGCTTTGTTACAATTTATTTTATACCTGTTATTATTTCCACAGTTGTTATCGGTCAACTCTGGATGAAGGTATATAATTACGACTACGGTATATTAAATATAATACTCCGTTCAATTGGCTTGGATTCCTGGACACAGGAATGGCTGGGAGACCCCAGGCGAGCGTTGGGAGCAACCTTTGTTCCCATACTCTGGCAATATATCGGCTATCATATGCTGTTAATGTATGCAGGAATAAAATCCATTTCCACCGATGTATTTGAAGCTGCAGTTATAGACGGTTCTTCGTGGTGGAACACTTCTTTGAAAATAACAATACCAATGCTGAAGCCTGTACTTAATGTCTCGGTAATATTTGCTGTCACAGGTGCGCTGAAGGTATTTGATCTGGTATATGTTTTAACAGGCGGAGGGCCTGCCCACGCCAGTGAGGTTATAGGTACTTATATGGTAAGTACCATATTCAAGGGAAATCAATATGGCTACGGCAGTGCCATGGCAATATTTGTTATACTGGAATGCTTTGTATTATCAATTTTGGTGGGTTTCCTGTTCAGGGAAAGAGAAGGTGAATAAAGATGAGTAAAATTTCAGCAGTAAGCGGTTCAAAACATACAATAGCAAATATACTGATGTATGCCGCCCTCATTTTGGTAGCATTTATACAGCTATTTCCATTATATTGGATGTTTACATTTTCACTAAAGAGTAACTCTGAAATTTTTGGTGGAAATCCTTTAGGACT
>JAEYNI010000284.1 GCA_023412635.1 Bacillota bacterium | reverse complement strand
ATCCACCTGAGAATGTGTCTCTGCTGTTTTTAGGAACAGGAGAGTACGCTGGAAAGCCTGATCCTAAAATGATGGAATTCATAAGAACGCTGACACCTAACAGGGCTAAAAATGTAGCGGTGTTTGGTACCAGCGGAAGCGGGGTAGCAGATGGTAAAGCAATTACAGCAGTAAAAGCTCAGCTCAGGGAAAAAGGTATCAATGTTATTGATGAAAGCTTTTGCTGCAAGGGCAAGTACTTTATATTCATGAATAGAAAAAATCCTGATGCCAATGAAATTAAGAGTGCGAAAGACTATGCGAGAAGAGTGTACAACAGTCTAAAAGGTAATTAGTAGTTAGTATTAAACATTAAGCCCGACCGATGGAATGCAAACCTTGTGAATTGCATTTCATCGGTCGGGTTTTTTTTCTATTGCACCTTATTTTTATCCATGCATTTTTCAATATCGATTTGAACAGGTATCCATTCGCCTTTGATTTTTACAAGTGAGTTAATCAGCAGGTCGGTTCCATTTGTCAGCTTGGCAAATTCAAACATATATTTTTTTTCATCTACTCCATCAACAAATATTTTTTTTCTATACTCATCCTGCTCAGGGGTGTACTGTTTCATAATAAGACCGCACCAGTTTCCGTAAACTGTTTCCACATACGATTCAGCATTATGAGCCCAGCCATGGTAAGCAGCACAAAAGAAATCCTCAGGGGACAAGGTCAGTGCATCTATATAATAGGAGTTGTTCACTTTTATTACATCTATTTCACCAGTGTAATAATTAAAGGTGGTTACACCAACACTGCTGCCCTCTAAAAACTCAAGCTCCAGAAAGTACTTGTTTACATCCTTAGATTCAATTTTTATAGGCAGCAGCTTAATTAGATTTATATGACCTATTCCCTCAAAGGATTTGACAAACTCTTCATAATTCATTGAGTTTATATTGTTTTTTGATAGGAAGGAATATGCAATTGGAAAGGGCTCCAGTCCATAACCCACAGTTCCGCAACCTCCGTATTTTTCTTCAGTAAGGAGGGAGGCCTGCTGAAGTACACTGAAATAATTGATGACTGAGTTTTCAGGAGTATTTATCAATTCTAAAGGAACTTTTCCATCTTTAAAGCTTTCAAGAAAGTAATCATGTTCCATAAAGCAACTGTTTAATGCTTTAAGATTTGAGGGCCTGAAATATGTTTCATTAAGATTTGACATTCTCTTATTCATTATTTGAATGGTTTGCCGTGATAAGCCGGAAGCAGCCAGATCAATTTTTTTATCCTGTGCCTTTTTTGAATAGCTGCCACCAATGACATAATTCCTTTGTACATTATCCTCATTACCTACTCTTAAACAAATTGCCGTAATAAAAAAGGTCAGCAGAATTAATGAAATTATAAGTAAGCGTTTTGTTATAATTTTCATAATACTCCCATCTACGCACATGAATATGAAAAAACAAGTAGCCCACAATCCATGTACATTTAAAATTATTCGCCCGGGTTTTAAACCGATACCTGTCCGAAAGCGGCCCACAAAAACAGGACGACTTCCTTTATAATATATTCACGTAAGGTAAGGATAATAATTAAAATTTAATGTAACAAAAATATAATTCCCTATTAGAACTTTATTCATTAATAAATCACCGTAACAACATATTCCATATAAATTATTAAAAAGAGTAATAGAATAGTCGCTTATTGTAAGTGCATGCGTATTTATGGTATATTTTCTATAATCGAGTGAATTAAATTAAAAAAATGGGTAAGTATTTTATATAGAATAAAGCAGGTAAATTACATGAGCAAAAGGGGTTACGTAATGCAATTTGTTTTTGTTGGCGTTTTTTTAATTATTTACGCATTATTAAATTACTATATAGGAATAAGAGGGCTAAAGAGTATAAATGCGCAAATTCCAATTAATAAGATTATTTATTGGTTTATAGTTATACTTTTTGCGTCCTCCTACATTATCGCAATGGCTGGGAGGAAACATCTGCCTGAAGTAGCAGAGCGGATTTTCAGTACATTAGGTGGCTATTGGGTAGCAGCTTTTGTATATCTTTTGGGATTTGTTATAATAATTGACATATTCGGATTTCTAGCTAAAAAGCTGAATATTATGCCTACCATTGTGAAAAACAACACATGGTTCATAGCATTTTCTGTAATAGCTGCGGTAGCTATCCTGCTTGCTGTAGGGACATATAATGCTATGGTGCCAAAGATTTCGGAATATAACATAAAAATCGATAAAAAAGCAGGTACAGTGAAACAGCTTAAGTGTGCTATGATTTCGGACATACATCTTGGTGAGATTATTGGAAGAGATAGGCTTAAAAATGCTGTGGAGCTGATCAACAATATGGAACCGGATATTGTAGTTATAGCAGGAGATTTATTTGATGGCGCTATTGAACCTGTTAAGAAAAATAATATGCTGGAAGAGCTAAAAGGTATCAGATCAAAATTAGGTGCATACGCAATCATGGGAAATCATGAGTATTATTCAGATTCAGTTGATGAAATAACTAAGATGGTAGAGGAAACAGGAGTAACTGTTTTAAGAGATGATACAGTTAAAATTAATGACAGTTTTTATCTTGTAGGAAGAGAAGACAAGGGTGGGCAACGGCTTGGTTATAATCGGGCGAGCATATCTGATTTACTGAAAGGAGTAGATACCGACTTACCCATCATTGTACTTGATCACCAGCCCTCTGAATTGGATGAACCCAGAAAGGGGAAGGTTGATCTCCAACTTTCAGGACATACTCATGCCGGGCAGTTTTTCCCGGCAAGTCTGGTTACAGATATGATGTTTGAAGAGGATCACGGGTATTTTAAGGATGGAAGCTTTAATCTTCTGGTTTCCTGCGGCTATGGAACCTGGGGACCCACGGTCAGAATAGGCAGCCAGTCGGAAGTAGTAGAACTAAATATTTCATTTGCAGAATAAAAAAACTAAGCACTATTTATAGTATTATTATAACTAAGCATTATATATCATTATTAGAACTAAGCACTATTTATATCAAAACAGAATAAAGTTCATTATCAAAACAAAAATAAAATCCATTTGCATCGATTAGCAAATGGATTTTTGTAGTTTTATTTTTTCTTCTTATTGAATTTTCTCAAGTCAAACTTCCAGGACTTCTTTTTATTTTCAGGTTCGTTGGTGTCATTGAGGTCAAGTGTCGCAGCGTACTTTGGATAATACATCTCCACAATATTTTTAAGAGTGATTTTGATTGCGGAATAAAGAGGAATTACTATTATCAATCCGATAAAACCCAGTATTGGAATTATGCCCATCAATAGAAGTATAACGGTAAGGGGGTGAATATCCATACTTTTCTTCATAACCTGAGGTGATATAAAGTTGTTGTCAATCTGCTGAACCACAATCATCACAATAAATATTTTGACTGCCATAAAGGGGTTGTCGGCCAGTGAAAGCAGAATAGCAGGTATTATACCCAACCAGGGTCCAAAGAAGGGGATTATACAGGTTATCATAGCAAAAATGGCCAGTATTAGTGAATACTTTAGACCGATAATTAGATAACCTATATACATCAGCAGGCCTATAAAGAAAGCTACCAGAAGCTGACCTGCAATATAATTTGAAAGTACATAATCTATATCGGTCAGAATTTTTCTGATATTTTCCTTATGGGAAGCTGGTACAAATCTTACAACACTGGGCATGAATTTCTTGCCGTCCTTAAGAAAATAGAACAGTACTATAGGAATTATTATTATAATAGAGCCTACGTTGGTAATTGCACCTATAAAATTAATTGTACCCTTTCCGACACTTGTTCCAATGTTCTGAACGAATTCTGATATCTTGCTTGTAATATCAGGTGTGGTCAGATCTGAGCGGTTGAAATAGGCCAGTAAGTTACTATTCAGAAGGTTCGTGACAGTTCTTTCGGCTTTTTCGTACAGAGAAGGAAGACTATGATAGAATTCCGTAAACTGTGTCTTGATTAATGAACCGGTATAAGAGCTAAAAAGAACCATAGCTGACAGTACAATAATAAAAGCCAGTACGATTGCCCAAATATGAGGAATTTTACCTTTCTCAAGAAACTGAACCAGAGGTCTCAAAATATAAAATAACAGTCCTCCGAAAAGAAGCGGAAAGATTATTGAATAAATGAAACTAAGTATTGGAGAAAAGAAGAAGTCTATTTTCCCGAACATAAATACTATCAGAAGTATAAGCAGTAAATAACAGCCATACCTGAAAAATTTACCTCTGAACAGATAAACATTATTCGTATCCGTTTTCGTTTTCGTGTTGTTTTCCATAAATACCTCTTTAAAAAATTGATTACGTTAAGCACTTATCTTTAGACCAGCTATACCATTTATCATAATTATAGGATTAAATGAAAAAATATACAAACAGAAATTCATTTTTCCTTCTAATACTTAATAATTTCCGAAAGGGGACCCATTAAAATCATTGGAGACTTATCTTTGTCAAGCCACTTTGCTATGGAGACTACATCTTTACGCTCTGTTGCAACAGAGCCATTGGTATATTTAATTTTCATATTAGGCTTTACAATATTAAAAAAGATGGCACTGTCCGTATTCTTTTTATTCTGTTGATTATAACCAATGGTGAAAAAGAGATCGTATATACCATCCTTCATTTTGCTGAAGTTCTCGTCTTTTGAGTCATACCTGTAATAATTTAGCCCTGTGTCTGCATCCTGGTTTTTACCGAAGCAGGTACCTATATTGAAAGCGCCCACGGGGGTTTTTTTGTCGCCTTCTTTCTTGTCGGTTGTAAAGCCCTTTAATCCAATCCAGCCTGTTATATTATTATGTATATTGACCCAGCCGTTTATGTTTTTTTCATATGTATTGATAACTACGTTTGAAGAATTACTTAAGCTGGATGTAACGACAATTAACTGGGAGGTATTGCTTTCTTTTATAAATTTAAGTTCTGTAATGGCTTTACTGCTTAGACCATATTCAGTTTTGTCAAACTTACTTAAAGGCACATCCTGTATCTTATAATTATTGTAATCAATATCCTCAAAATGCCACCATTCGTGACTAAGCGCTCTGAATCCAGATGATTTCATCGCCTTTGACAGTATATTAAGATTTTTTCTCTGTTCGGCTGTCATTCCTTTATAATTCGGCGAAGCTTTTGCGGTAAAATTGTCAAATTCGGTAGGCATTTTTAGTTCCCTTCCGCTTTTATCCACCAGTGTAACATCAACCGCTGCACCTCGGTTATGTTTTGAGCCCGAACGATATGGGTTTGCCACATAGTTTTTATTTGGTGTAGCCTCCCACATGATCTTCTGCACACTCAGGGGTCTGTAAGCATCCCAGATTTTTATGGAATAGCCCTGTTTTTTAACAATATTATTTGCTTTTATTAATTTATCAAGAGTGCCTTTTGTAAGAACACAGGTAGGAGAGGGGTAAAGAGTCTTCCCGACAAAGTTATCGCAGGTTGCATATTTCATATCAATTATAAAGTCCTTACTGTAATCCTCCACAAGGACAAGGTCTGATTTTTTTACTTCTGAATTGACCGCTTCTGCCAAATTGCAGTGCTGGAAGAATACCAATAAAGTAATTAACAGTAAAGCTATAATAAATCTTATGCGAAGATGCTTTATTTTAGTCATATTAATGGCCCCCAAAGCTTTTCTATAATTTTATCACACTTGCTGGTTACATAAAACAAAGGGCCAGATTGTTAGTCAAGTCTTTTTCTGAAGCGCTTGGTTGCAATAAGTAGGATAACTACCGTGAAACCGAGAAGTGCCAGTGATTCCTGCCACAAGTACTCAAGGCCGATACCTTTAAGTGCAATCCCTCGGATTATATCAAGGAAATAGGTAAGCGGAATAATGTATCCGATATAGCTTATTACAGATGGCATAGCTTCTCTCGGGAAAATAAAACCCGATAGCAGAATACTTGGAAGGAGAAAGAATACCATCACAATCATTGCCTGCATCTGATTTTTTGCAAAGGTGGATATAAGCATACCGATAGAAAGAGAACAGTAGACAAAGAGAAAGCCAAGTAATAATAACAGCCCCACAGACCCTGCAATATTTACCTTGAATATCCATATACAAATGGACAGTGAGAATAGAAAGCCTGAATAGCCTATGATGATATAGGGTATGAGCTTTCCGAGAATAAGCTCTGAGGGCTTTATTGGGGTTACTATAAGCTGTTCGATTGTACTTCGTTCCTTTTCTCTGACTAAAGCGAAAGCAGTTAACATAATAGTGATGTTTTGTAGAATCAGTCCAACCAAGCCGGGAATAGTGAATTTTGTACCCTCCATATCGGGGTTGAAAAGGACATTTGTTTCCAGTGAAATGCCGGATAGTTTTTCAGGAGTAATGCCGAGCCTAATTAGCTTTTCAGTTGTAAGCTGCTGGGAAAAGGTTCTTGAAATCAACTGACCGCTGGCCAGGGCCGTTCTTGCAGTAGTGGGTTCGGTTCCATCTATGATCAGCTGAAGTTCTGCTTCTTTACCGATCTTCAGCTTTTCTGAATAATCCTTTGGGATAATAAGTCCTGCTTTTACTTCGCCGCTTTTTATAAGTTCATTGATTTTGTCCTCTGATTGGACAGTTTCATTTATAACAAAGTAGTCCGACTCGGTGAACTTATCAAGGAAGGTTTTACTTTCCTCAGAATTGCTCAGATCATAAACCGCTGTGGGTATCTTATCGACTTCAGTATTAACGGCATAGCCAAATAGCAGCATCATTACAATGGGCATGATAAATGGGAGTTTTAAGCTTATGGGGTCGCGTTTTACCTGTATAAATTCTTTTCTTATAATGGATACAAATCGTTTATAGCTGAAACGATACTTGTTTTTATTCATCGTATAACCTCCTAAGCCACTTTAGTGGCTTTGACACTTTAGTGGCTTTGACACTTTAGTGGATTGAAATTAATCTCCCTTTAAAAACTTAAGATCGTTAAAGGTACCGGCGACCTTCTGATCTGTTAGCCGCTCAACATATTTTATAAAGATATCGTCCAGATTTTTAGCACCTTCCTGTTCAATGAGCTGCTGCGGAGAAGCAATGTTTATAAGGTCGCCGTTTAGAATAAAACCAACTGTGTCGCAGCTTTCAGCCTCATCCATATAGTGAGTTGTAACCAGGATAGTGATTCCCTGCCCGGCAAGCGCGTGTATTATCTCCCAGAAAACTCTTCTGGAAACAGGGTCAACCCCTGCTGTTGGTTCATCCAGGATAAGCAGCTTTGGTTTGTGAATCAATGCACAACCCAAAGCAAGACGCTGTTTCCAGCCTCCGGATAAGGTTCCTGCCAAACTTTTTTCCTTGCCTGTAAGGTTGGCCATTGCTATGAGTTCTTTTTTTCTTTCAGACGTGGTGTTTTTTGATAAACCATATACCCCTGCGTAAAAGTCCATATTTTCCTCTACAGTAAGGTCCTCATAGAGGCCGAAACGCTGGCTCATATAGCCCAGACTCTGTTTTACGGCTTCTGTTTCCGTTGAAACATCTTTTCCCATAACAAGGGCTTTGCCGGAAGAGGGGTTAAGAACACCGCAAAGCATTCGTATTGTGGTTGATTTACCTGAACCGTTCGGGCCAAGAAAGCCAAAAATGGTTCCCTGGGGAATTGAAAAACTGATGTTATTGACGGCAGTAAAATTGCCGAATTTCTTAGTAAGGTTTTCAACCTTAATTGCATACTCCATGTTATCTCCCATCTACGCGCATGGCGCGTACACAAATAGTAATGAAAAGACATGTAGTGGCTTTCAGCAGTACAATCGGCATATAAGACTACGAGACTATATGACTATAAGACGAGTGACATTCCCCTCTAGCTTTGAGGTGAAATACCGTCAATTATTAACGTAATCATATCATCGATTTCCTTTTCAGCCTCGGAAAGATTAAAGTTCTCGGTAAAAAGCATTTTCTGTGCAATGAAAGCAATAAAATTTCCTATTACATTTCTCATTATCAGCATAGGATCAATATCAGTACGTACCTGACCCCTTTCAGCCATGATTATATAAAAGCCCTTGATTTCATGTTCAATTTTCTTGACAAGACTATTATTGATAGCCTCACGAATGTCTTGGTGAAAAAGTGCTTCAGTTATAAGGACTCTAAACATTGGAAAAAACTTCTGTACCAATTCAAGCCTGTCAAATAGAATATCTTTTAGAAGAGCTCTTAAATCCTTTTGATCCTTATTTTTAAAAATATTATTAAGGGAATTAAGAATTATTTTATCTGATGCAATTTTTATCCCTTGCAGCATTATGCCGTGAATTATATCCTTCTTTGTTTTAAAGTATCTGAAAATTGTTCCTTCGGCGATACCAGCCCTTTTGGCTATTTCACTGGTAGTTGTTGAAGAAAAACCTTTTTCAATTGATATTGCTATTGCTGCTTCGAGGATTCTTTTTTCCTTATCGGCCAGTTCCAGTTCTGATAAATCTATATCATTATTCATGTTTAGGATGCACCCTTTCTTTTTGAAGTTACCTCTGCTCTCATAACCTAAGAGAAGCCAGGAACCTTATAAGAACTTTGAAACCTATAAGATACTGTAAGTTAAGCAGGTGATTGTTAATCTTAGAAAAAATGAGTGAGTACTCACTCTTATTACTATATTATCCCAATTACTTTTTGCTGTCAATATAAAACTTATATGCCAATAAAAAGCTTGCATGTAAATAAAAAACTTGTATATTAATATACTTTTTTTCAACAATATCAATAAAGAGAAGTTTGAAAACTGGAGTAAACTATGATAAAATCACCTCGTTTGGTCAGAATACTCAAATATCTAGGTGTTGGCATGGCGGCAGGAATAGCAAATGGACTATTTGGGTCTGGTGGAGGTACTATTGCGGTGCCTGCCATGGTATACCTCCTTGGGGAAGAGGAACACGACGCCCATGCAACTGCGCTGCTGATAATTCTGCCTCTGACTCTGGTAAGCAGTTATTTCTATCTTTCAAATAATTTTGTAGATTGGAATATAACCTGGAAAACCATGGTTGGAGGAGTTGCTGGAGGAATAGTCGGTGCATCTCTTCTTAACAGATGTCCCTCTGGAGTGTTGAGGAAAATATTCGGCACATTTATGATAGCTGCGGCAGTCAGGATGATTTTCTGATCCGGGTAAATACTAATCGGAGAAAATACCAATCTTTGTGCAGGTAAACAACGTTATAGGAAAGGTATAGCCATGATAGTAATCCTGATAGGTTTTGCAGCTGGAATAATAAGCGGAATGGGAATAGGAGGCGGTGCCATCCTTATTCCGGCCCTGGTACTGTTCGTGAAACCTGAACAGCATGTAGCCCAGAGCACTAATTTGTTATTCTTTATTCCAACTGCCATAGTTGCATTAGCAATACATATCAAACACAAAAGTGTCGATTTTAAAACCGGAA
>JAEYNI010000270.1 GCA_023412635.1 Bacillota bacterium | reverse complement strand
TTGTCAAAGTACCCTCGTCTGTACTTACAAGTAATAAGATATCTTCTTCAACTCCTGTTACTGCATTGATATACAATAGATACTTCTGATCGTTCAAAGTCCCTTGGAATTCATAACAGTATTTTTCGGTCTTGAAGTCAGTAGGAATTATTGCTCTTCCCTCTTTTTCAATTTTAAGCTTACTGTTTATTTTACTTCTTGCCTGTTTAAGGGTAAGAGATGTATTAGGTATATCCCTTTTTTTGTGATTATATAAATATCCCTTTGACTCTATTCCCATTATTTCTCCATTATCCAGTGCTACTTTAACCTTTACAAGATCAGGGTATACAGTTACTCCCTCTTGTTCATAGGCAAAGCATATTGTGGCAATACCATCTGTTTTCAAATAGTAGGTATCTTTCATGCTGGCAAATCCATTTTTCTTTAGATAAGCCTGAGCGGCCTTTATTGCTTCATCCATAGAAAGCTTTACACCATCTACACTTCTGTTTCTCAGCATCCAATAAATCTGTCCACCCTTTTGAGTAATATCGACTTCAGCACTGCCATCATTATCAGAGTTATTGTAATTTACCTTGAAACGATAGGTATCTATGCTATCTTCCTTATTATTTTCGAGTCTTGTTACACTCTTGATCTTATCATTTCCTATTATCTTTCTTACAATTTGTTCTGCTTCTGCAACACTGACTGTTTTATCCTTCAATCCAATAGGCTTAACCCTTGTCATATGGTCCGAATATGGTCCGTCATAAATCATTGAAGGATATTCCTGAAAGTTTTTATCCACATTATTTAACTGTGTTGACTGGACATTATTTGAACCCAGGTTTTTAAGCTGTCTTGTTCCTCCGGTTGTACCCCAGGACATTTTACCGCTGTTAATTTGCTCCTCAATACCATGGAGGCTTTTTTGAAGTGACTGCGAATAGCCATGCATTTTTTCAAGCATTGAGTATTCATTATCACTTAAAGGAAGTCCATTCATGGTTTTTGTATTATATGCATAGGCCATATCTCCAACCTGTGTAAGAAAGTTAGACGTCTTCTCAAGTATGGGAGGAGCAACCGGCAGTTGGCCCATATTTGTCTGGGCAAGATTAGACTGTCTCCATACTTCTTCAAGCATTGTTGAAGTCCCTTTAGGTGTGGATGTAACCATTGACTTAGCAAGCAGTACCTCAAGATTGTCAACATACTCATTAAGGTCCATAAATGCTCTGCTGTACTGATTTCCCATCATAATTTTCATATCATTAAGCTGACGGTTTTGATAATAACTCCAGATTGAGACCCCCGCCAATGCCAAAACAGCGACAATAGCAACAGGTACAGCCCAGGGCATGCGTTTTCTTCTCCTCCAACCGTCATTCCTGTCGTTCAAGCTTTTGTATTCATTTTCCTCCACTTTTGCTCACCTCCATATTTATATTCCAAACCAGTGTTTACCAATTTTAAGCTTAACTTTCCTTGACCATATCCATTTACTCGTAGCAGTTGCCGGATTCCAATAATACAGACATCCATATGTCGGGTCCCAACCTGCCAGAGCATCTCTGGCTGCCTTCACAACTGTTGATTTTGGATCGATAGGCACATTAATCTGTCCGTCTGATACAGCTGTAAAAGCTCCCGGCTGATAAATTACGCCTGCCAATGTTTTAGGGAATTTTGAACTCTTAACTCTGTTCAGAACTATTGCACCAACAGCAACCTGTCCCTCGTAAGGTTCACCTCTTGCCTCTCCGTTTATTACTCTGGCAAGGAGCTGTTCATCGGTTACACTGCTTGAAGCTGCATTAACCGTCCCGGTTTGTACATACTTACCCAATCCCATTGATAGAAGCGTATTTTTGTCAGCAATACCGCTCGCACGGAATCCGTAATTCCTCTGATATCTAAGTATTGATGTAAAAGTATCATATCCATAGATACCGTTTACCTTCCCATCAAAATATCCCCAGTTCTTCAGCTCTTGCTGCATATCCTTAACTTCCTGCCCCTTGTCACCTAGCTTTAAAGCTGATGCGGTACTGGTAAAATACTGCGTTCCCTGACCTAAAACAATAAAACTGAAAATTACAACTAAACAAAAAGCAATCAACTTTATATGCTTTTTCAACCTTCTGCCTCCTTCCGAATTCACATACGAACTATATTTCCCTTTAATTTTGCGTAACACTTCAAATTAGGTATTTTCAGAAGAAAACACTTAATCCCGCCTTATTATTTTGAGTAACTAATTGTTAAAATATTCGTAATATAAAATAAAGTACTAGTATTAATCCTGTCCATAATGTCAAAAATCTATATTGAATATAAATTACTTTTTTTCTAATATTTTTATGGAGATCATTATGAGGGTATTAATACTGTATGTTTCTGTAGGAGCAGGTCACATGAAAGCTGCCGAAGCACTGAAGGAATCTATAGAAAGGCAGTTTACAGGCTGGGCGGTTGATATTCTGGATACGCTGAAATATATAAATCCCATTGTAGATAAAATTGTTGTAAACAGTTACCTTGGCGCTCTTAAAAGAAGTCCCGGATTATATAGCAGATTATATACCGCATCGGGAACAGGTACAGGAATTTATGATATAAGTAAGGCAATGAATAGCCTGTTATCATTTAAGTTAAAGAAGCTTATAGCTGATTATGAGCCTTCGGCAATAGTATGTACGCATCCTTTTCCAATGCAGATGCTATCCTCCTTAAAGGAGAAAAATAAAATAAATATTCCTGCCGTTGCAATACTAACAGACTACGTAGTTCATTCACTCTGGCTTGACAATGGGATGGATGCATTTATTGTAGCCAATGATATAATGAAGTCAGAAATGATAAAAAGAGGTGTCCCGGGAAACATTATTTTCCCCTATGGCATACCTGTTTCCCCAAAGTTTCTTAATCGAGTAGACAAAAAGAAACTTAAACAGGAACTGGGCTTGGAGAACAGGTTCACAGTGCTGGTTATGGGAGGAGGCATGGGGTTCGGCAATATAGACAATACAATGGCATCTCTGCTGGATTGTAATATTGATATCCAGATTATTGCCGTTACCGGAACAAATCAAAAATTAAAGGCTCAACTTGAGCAAAGTGCAAATAAAAGTAACAAAAAGGTTCTTATATTAAGTTATACAGACAGAATAAACGAACTGATGGATATAAGTGATCTTTTAATAACAAAGCCCGGAGGTATGACAATCTCCGAGGCTTTGGTTAAAGGTCTGCCGATATTCATTATTTCACCTATTCCCGGGCAGGAGGAAGGCAATGCAAATTTCCTTATCAGGAGTGGTGTTGCCAACAAAATAGACGATACGAACCAGCTTATAAGTGTTTTGTCACAAGTGGCCAATGACCCTGTAACCCTTAATACCATGCGAGAAAACTCTAAATATCTAGGGAAACCGCATTCAGCTGCAGATATTGCCACACTATTAGGTAAACTTGTCTTAGGGTGATGGTAATGTATTTCGAATAAATGATTAAAAAATTCTTCGTATTGTACAAATTCTATCCTTATAGTAGCTATCCTCGAGGGTTTCATCTATGACTCCTCTGGTTGCACTGGAATGAATAAACTTATTATCACCCAAATATACCCCTACATCATTTACGTCCTTCTTAAGACTATCGGTGCTGAAGAAAATAAGGTCTCCGGGCTGCAGCTGTTCAAGGATGACGTCAGTCCCGGTTTTGCTCATTTGTTCAATATTTCGTGGTACTTCCACCCCGTTTACTTTACTGCAAATATATACAAGCCCTGAGGAATCCATTCCCCACCGACTTAAACCGCCCATAATAAAAATTGTACCTTTAAACTTTTTAACTGTCTGAATAAAGTCATCCTTACTGGTTTTAGGCACAATATTATCCTCTATGGGAATTGCTATTACTCCTCCTTCTTCAACCCAACCTCTCTTATTGCCGGGAAGAAGAATATCGTAGCCGGTTTTTGTTTTTCCTATGGAATATAACTCAGTGCCAAGTACAACCTTCTTGTAATTTACAGCATTAGTTGCTCCCGTATAGATGTCAACTATTTTGGCAGTAACTATTATTTTATTATTTATACCGCCGTCTGTAACGCTATCTGTATTTCTGCTGACATATTTACTTCTTATCCAACCTGTACTGCCATCAAGAAGCTTTATATTTGACCAGGAGTTCTCTTCTTTTATAACTTTTACAACTTGGTTAAAAAGCACCTGGGTTAATCTATTTCCAAGAATATCCGGCTTATCAAACATATCCACAACCGCTTCCGTTATTACTGCTGCATTCTCTGGTGTTATACCGCTTAATAGCTGTTCATTTTTTGTTACAGGAATTTCTCTGCTGCTGCAGCCTGTTAGCAATAACAAAAATGTACATATTAATATAATTAAAATCTTACGTTTTTTCATCTTTTATCCCCATAATATAAAATAATTAACTAGTTGACAGGTGTCACCTCGCATGGTTACAGTTTTACTATATTTTTATTTTACCTCTATGTCAACGAACATATTTTACATGGTGCTGCCAAGCCAAGGTCTCCTATCATTTCAAGTTCTCTTTGCTTACAGGTAAATATAATCACCTGCTGTTTTTTACCCAGTTCACTTATCAGTTTCAGCGCATTTTCGGTCCTCTTATCATCGTACTGGGCAAAGGGTTCGTCCAGAATTAATGGAAGTCTTTCCTTGATATTAAAAACTGTCTCAGTTACCGCAATTCTAAGTGACAGATACAGCTGATCGATGGTTCCATTGCTCAGCGCTAACACAGGTACTATCAAATCACTGTCAGGATGGTGCAGCATTATATTGAGCTGGTCCCCGGCCCTTGTATCCTGATACCTTTGTGAAGTTAAATTCTCAAAGGTTTTGGTAAAGGTACTGTTCATTACCGGTAGCAATTTCTTCTGCACCTTCTTTGAGGCTTCCTCAAGTGTTGCCATGGCGATGTTCAGAGCTTCTCCTCTCTGCTCAAGGGCCTTCTTTTGCTGTGTCAGCCTGTTCATCTCCAACTCAACAGCTTGAGCATCCTCGGCGCTGAAAATATTTTTCACTTGATAATCCAACTCTGCCCTTTCAATCTTCTTCTGCTGAAGCTGTTCAGAATAAAAGTTCCTCAGCCGATTCAATTCCATATCAGGGCTTAATTTAAGATCTTCAAGGACATTTTCTATAAGAGTTGCTTCACTCTCCGACAAATTCTCCGATACTTCCTCCAGTAGTTTTAATATACCGGTGGACAGTTCATCTGCCCTTCTTTCCAGTTCGTCCAGCTCTTGACTTCTATAGGTTAGACGCATACTTTCCAATCTCTTGAGCTGCTGCTCGTATTGGGACCTCTCAATATTCAAACGCTCATTCAGTCCAGTCAGCTGGTTATCAGCAATTGCTTTAACTCCCAGGACACCTTCCAGCTGACGCTTAAGTTCTACTACTCTTTCAGACCTGGCTGCTTTGAGCTTATCTAATTTCACAAAAGAAGTTTGTTTACTACTACGGAATATAACTATAGCTATGAAAACAATTAAAGGTATAGCTGAAATATGTACCGAAAAAAGCTTCGGACTTAAAGCACACCAGACAGTCGCAAGCATTGCGGTTAAGGTCACAGCTCCACAGATATCACATAACTTGATAAGCTTTTTTAGTCCTTCAAGATCTTTTTCAGTACCGGGGTACTCCTCCTCTTTTAAATCCTTTTCCAGTCCGGCTTTCTGTTCCGCTGTTTTTTGTAATTCCTCAGTTAGCGTTTCCTTGTCTTCCGATAATCTTTTAATATTTGTTTTTATGAGTGTTATCCCATCATTAAGATACTGTAATTCATCTTGCTTATCCTTCTGATATAAAAGTTTCTCCTTGACACTGTTGAACTCAGCAGTCAGGGACAAAAGCTTTTCTTTCTGCTGGATTATAGCTATATCGGTATCTAGCTCCTTGAGAGTATCCATTAAAGCCAAGCGGTTTTCCTTTTCCTGCACAATTTTTAATTGCAGTTGCTGAAGTTCCCCCAACCTTCTGCTTATGATATCCAAAGGTCGAGTATAGCTTCTCTCGGTCCCCACCTGGGATTTAAGCGCTTCTTTTAAAGCAGTACAGGCCTTTTTATACGAAATGTCTTCAAAACCGCTTTGTCCGATATTTGATATTCTGTCTATAAGATCTTTTGACGAGGAAGCATCTATCTTCGTTCCCAATTGTCTGACAAAAACAGTTTTTTCAAATAGACCCTCATTTACACCGATGAGCTTCTCGGAGATACCTCTTCCATCTTTACTTCCTGATAAAGCAGCTGTAATTTCGTTAAATTCACTGTCATAAAGTTTTACACTGTTGTTTTCAAAATCTCTGTCAATTCTATAAGCTATGTGATTGTCAAGTTCAAAGTTTATGTAGCCCCCATACCTGGAATTACTCCAGGGCCTGTATCTTTTAATTTCTGCTGCAAGACCTTCCTTATCAGTTCTACCGCCCTTAAGTCCGAATAGACCGGCTTTGATAAAGCCCATTAAAGTAGATTTTCCGCTTTCATTTGATCCGTATATTACGTTTATGTTCTTTGACAGGTCAAGTTCAAAATTTTCAATTTTTCCGAAGCCTCGTATGTAAAGTTTATTGATTTTCATCCGTCAACCCTTTCATTTTCAAGCGCCTGAAGTCCATATTGCATTGCTAGCTCCAACGTATAAATTCTTTCCTGAGAGCTTTCAGCCTGTCGCATGTCAAGAATTCTTCTGACAAATTCCCCCTTAATCCCGGGATCTTCAAGATATTCTTCATAATCAAGCCTCACAGACGTCCGGTTCTGAATTTTAACAAAAAAGCACATATCCTTTAAGCCATCGGTGATATAACCCAGATCAGGAGTATAATCCTTGCTTATAAAGCCTGTAGTTAATATTTTATATAAATCACTTTTTCGTAATTTTAGTTCTTCCGAAATTTTCTTTATGACACTTGTGTCACTGACGCAGTCACTTATATTGATTTCAAGATTGTGATAATGTCTTACTGCAGAAGAAATAACACGTACAACTGTCTGCTTAGCATTATTTTCCGACAAAGTCATTATTCCTTGTACAAAGCCGTGTTCTCCTTCTTCATCAAAGCCTAGTGGTTCGGGGCTTCCCGGATTTATTATTACTGTCCTTCCGTTTTTTAATTCGCTGTAGCAGTGCATGTGTCCCAGTGCGACATAATCCATACCGAGGGAAAATAACTCCTTTGAAGTTATTGAATTGTAGTTTTCCTCCTCAAATGGCATGTCAACAGTCCCATGAAATACAAGTATATTAAATCTGTCCTGTACCATCTCCATATTAAGAAGCTTGTCATAATCCTTTTTTATATCCTGCTTTACTCCCAGGCAGTAAACACATGTGTTAAGCTTTTCCAGAAATAAAATCTGCTTTGTGTCCTCCAAAATGTGTACATTGCTACCCCATGCAGTTGTCTTGTAATATGAATTATCATATACGGGATCATGATTTCCGGGCACAATAATTATTTCTGTATTATATAATTCAGAGAATATGTTTTTTACCTTAAGTATTGTTGAACCCTTGACATATTTATCCTCGAATAAATCGCCGCTTATCAGAAGGAGATCTATTCTTTCCTCCAGAACCCTTTCACAGATTTTATATAAAGTGCTCTCCACTTCATTTTGTCTGATATGAGCCTTTGCCTCATCCCCAATTGAAGAAAAAGGTGCATCTAAATGAAGGTCTGAAGTATGCAGGAAAGAAAGCTGTCTCACGTGAAGAATCCTCCGGTCTAAAAATGTTTTCAACA
>JAEYNI010000266.1 GCA_023412635.1 Bacillota bacterium | reverse complement strand
ACCTGTGCAGATGGCTCTGGTAGCTCAAACTATTGCAAATGACGGAATTATGCTGAAGCCTACGCTGGTAGGTAAAGTTGTTGATTTCAGCGGAAAGACTGTTAAGGAGTCAAGCCCGTCTGTGCTTGCACAGGTGACATCACAGGAGTATGCCGCTGAAATCAGAAAATTTATGAGAGAAGTAGTTTCAAAGGGTACAGGAACAAACGCCCGGATAAGCGGGGTGCAGGTCTGCGGTAAGACCGGTACGGCCCAGCACATTGAAAGTAAAACTCCTCACAGCTGGTTTATAGGATTCGCACCCTACGAAAAACCTGAAATAGCTATAGCAGTAATTGTTGAAGAAGGCGGATACGGTGGAACAGCAGCGGCTAAAATATCCTCACAGGTTATGAGGAAATACTTTAAATAGTGAACTCTTCTATACTCAAAATATTCTTTACTATAAATAAAATTATAATGTGCTTACGGCATAAAATCTAAAGGCTGACCAGGTTTTTGGTCAGCCTTTAAAATTTATTACTTTTACCTATCAGTTTTTCAGTTCTGTTTTTACAGGTTCACGGTACATCAAAAGCAGAAGAATTGATAGGACACAGAAAACTGCTACAGTCAAATACATTTGCTTAAACCCTTCACTCAATGAATCCTGGAAGGATTCTTCAATTTGAGGTTTAATTGTGTCTATTTGACCAAGATAATCTTGTTTTGATTGTTCAAAGGCATCGGGAATTGAGTTTTTTAGGTCTTCCATTTTGTTTACGGTATCGGCCATTATAGCTCTTTGAGCCTTCATACCTGCAACTGCAGCAGCCATATTCTGCTGACCTGGCTGGCCTGACTGGCCCATTTGACCCGTCTGGTCAGGCATACCCTTAGGTGAGCCCATACCACCTTGAGCCTGATCTGCACTACCCTGTTCCTTTTCACCAGATCTGGAAGTCTTTGTATCTGAACCCTTTGCAACGGCACTATTTCCGGAACCGGCACCCATTTGTGATAAGGCGGTATCAATTCCTGTAATTCCCTGGTTCATGCCGTCAATACCTTGCTGTATTCCTGATTGTATCTTTTCTATAACTGCAGGAGTATTTTTGTCAAACATATAAACAGAAATCTCTTTGGCCTTATCTACTATGTTTGTTACATCAGCTGATTGCATGGACTTTACAAGGTCGGCAGGCAAACCGTCTCCACTTTTCATATCAAAATTCATGTTACCCATATTGCTTAAGTCTGGAATATTAACATCCTTGAGCATTTCAGCCATTCTTGGATCCTTTTTCATTTCTTCAAAGGTTTTATTCAACTCAACTGCCTGAGTCAATTCAGGGGCAGTTGGCTGAGGAAGAAGACCCATCAATTGGTCCTGAGCAACAATACCTGCCTGTGCAATAAAACCGATCATTATTGATGGAGCTATTACAGTTCCGATTGACCTAACAAGGGATAGAGTTGCAAGTGCTGAGTTGGCCTGTTCCTTCTTGGTATTGCTCAGCATCATATAGTTTAACGGAGAACCCATTACAAAGCCCAGGCCTGTGCCGATAAGGGCAAGGCTTACTAAAACGGTAGTCAGATTGTTGATGTTGGTTGCTACAAACGCCAGAAATAGGGAACCGATTAGTGATACTATGAACCCTCCTGAGAGTATTTTTCCAGCACCGTACTTATCTACCAGTTTTCCGCTCATAGGCGCCCCTATAGCAGTGAATAGACCGAGAATTGTAACGAAGTAACCTCCTTTACCGGTTGCAATTTTAAGCGAATTCTCGGAAAATTGAGGTACAAAAATCATACCCATCATACAAACGCCAACAAAGAAGCTAACTACAAGTGTTATAAGGATCTTTGGGGAGGTAAAATACTTAAGGTTCAATATAGGGTCCTGTGCACGTTTCTCAATTAATATAAATATCGGCAATAATACAACGAATGCAATAAGGAAAGGATAAACGTTTACAGATTTTATAGTACTGCTAAAATTGAAAAAGTCTATGTTTTTAAGTCCATAAATAAGGGCCAGGATCATAGCTACAATGACAACTGTACCCCAAATATCAATTTTACCAGGCTTTTCGGTGTTTTTGTTAACAGGTAAAAATATTATTCCGAATATAATTATTACAATGCTGATCGGCAGGTTGATATAAAATAAAAACTGCCAATTTTCTATACCAAATATGTCAAGAATAGCGCTTCCAAGAGAAGAACCAAGAATATTTGCCAAGCCATAAACTCCACCTAAAAGGCCAAGTGCCATTCCTCTTTTTTCCTCAGGAAAGGTTGTGCCGAATTCTGCATTTGCTATAGGCATAATTCCACCACCGCCTATGGCTTGTATAACACGGCCTGTAAGAAGCATGGGGAAGCTGCTGAAGTTGGAAGAAAGACCGCAAATAAGGGAACCAACTCCGAATAAAGTTATGCAGACAAGATAAACATGCTTTCTTCCTATTCTATCGGCTATTTTACCCGATATAGGTATAGAAGCTGCATAAGCAAGGGTAAAAATTGTGATCATCCATATCCCGAGTTTGTCTTCAACTCCAAGATTGGCCTGTATTACAGTTCTGGCTGGGGTTACTATTCCTGTGTCTATTGCTCCCATGAATATGCCCAGCATATAAAGAAACATTATCATCCCCAGTTTTGGTTTTACATTTGATTTTAGTTCATCCATATACAAGTCTCCTTTGATGTTAGTTGTTGTACATATTAAGCAGTATTAACATTTATTGGTACATGTTAGTCTAACTGCTGATTTAAGCATGTACTTAGGATATTATTTACAAGTGCAGTTAGTGCAGGCTTTAGCTTTATAAATTCTGTATTTTCATTGGAGTAAGAAATCAAAAGGTGGGAGACAACATCGCAAATATCTGTTACCTCCTGAGAAATAAAATTCTTTTCCACTCCTGGAATTATCAAGGCTGAAACTTTTTCAGAGATCTGATCCCTCAACAGCTTTTTCTTCTCACTTAATCTACTTACTGAAATATCCTCGGTATTTACTAACTGAATAGTCTGAAACCATTTCCCATGAACATTGATCATAAAACTATTAAGTTCTTTATAAATAACTTCCAGTCTTTCAATCAGTGGAGAAGCTGAAGTTTTTGAGTTTTGGTCAATCCTTCTGAGCATGAGTTTCCACTCAGTTAAAAGTATTTCAGTAATGATTTCATCCTTGGAACTGTAATAATTATATACAGTACCGGTTGCTACACCGCATCTTGAAGCAATATTCCTGATATTTAATTCAGAATATCCGTTCTCCTTTATCATTTGGCGGGTTACGGCCAATATGTCCTCTTTTACATTTGTTAAAGTTTTCGGCATTAATTCATCTCCTTTTATGAACAATGTTCATTATACTTTATGCCTTTTTAAATATCAACGTAAAGTTGAATAATATTTGTGAGTCTTTAACATATATTTTTGTAAAAAATGATGAACACAAGATTAATTCCTGGAAACTAAATAAAGTTTTCGGGAATGTCTGATAAGGACATTCCCGACTGAAATGAGAAAAGATTTTACAAAAAGCTTTTACTAAACGCTTTGATCAAAATTACTTCCTACGTGGGGATTTACACTGAGTTCCATCATTTTTGTCAGGGCTTCCGAATCCACTTCGGCAGTATTCATTGCCAGTTTCGTTACGGCCAGACCAACCTTCTGACTTACAGCGGCCTGAGACTTCAAAATAGATAAAGCAGCAATATCCATACAAATACACCCCTTACTAAATGTCATAGCATAATTTTACTCTCTTCTACACAAAACTACAACATATTTATACAACTCATATTCCTTGACTGGTACAGTAAGTAAAAGTATAATATTTCAAAGGATATTACTAGGCATTTGTTGGAAGGCTAGGACATTTATCCCGTTTATCGTAAAGGATTTTAATGTTATGAATATATTTGAAAATAAGGACATCTTTCTGTTTGACGGTGCCATGGGCACTTATTACTCTACTAAGTATAATAAGGATATTCCTTGTGAGATTGCCAATCTTACCGATAGTCAAGCCATATTTGAAATACATCATGAATACATCAATGCTGGCGTAAACGCTATCAAGACCAATACCTTTGCGGCCAACAGGTTTTCTTTGGCATGCGAACAGTCAGAGGCTGAACAGATAATAAGAAAGGGCTGGGAAATAGCCTGCAGTGCTGCTCGAAACACTGAAGTCGCGGTATTTGCGGATATTGGTCCCATCCCTTCCACACAGGGGATAGATGAAGAAGCTGAATATAAAAGACAGGTGGATATTTTCCTTGAGTGCGGTGCAGATAATTTTTTATTTGAAACCTTTCCGCAGTATGAAATTATCCTGGAGGTCTCGGCATATATTAGGTTAAAGAAACCTGAAGCAAATATTTTTGCCTCTTTTGCAGTCTATCCTGACGGGTATTCCAAGGAAGGATTATATTATCAGGACATTTTTGTAAAGGTAAGCGGCAGCGGACTTGTTAATGCCTGTGGATTTAACTGTATCAGCGGCCCCGCCCATATGTGCAGGCTGGTCAGCCAGTTGGATTTCAACGGCAGGAAATTGATTATAATGCCTAATTCAGGCTATCCTTCCTCTGAACGGGGCAGAGCAGTCTATATTGACAATTCCGAATATTTCGCCGCAAAGCTGCTTGAGCTGAAGAACCTGGGGGTTCAAATACTCGGTGGTTGCTGTGGAACAACTCCCCATCACATTGCAGTTACAGCAAAGCTTCTTGCCAGTGCGGTTTTTACAATAAATAATGCCAGTCAACAAGGCGTAGGTATTACTGCTGGAGCCGGCGAAAAACCGCTGATTCTAAAGCTTACAGACGAAAAAAAGCCAATTCTGGTTGAAATAGACCCCCCATTTGATTTAAATTGGGAATACATGCTAAGAGATACCTTTCTTCTAAAAAGTGCAGGGGCGGATATGATAACCATTGCCGACTCACCCTTGGCCAAGGCCAGGGCAGATAGTGCAATCATGGCCTCAAAATTGCAGCGTGAGACAGGCTTGCCTGCCATGCCTCATATAACCTGCAGGGATAAAAATCTGCTGGGTATAAAGGCCACTCTATTGGGCCTGAACATTGAGGGTATCAGGAATATCCTTATTGTCACGGGTGACCCTATTGCAAGTATCGAAAGAAAAGACGTCAAAGGCGTTTATAGCATGAACTCCATAAATCTTGCAAGCTATGTTACAAGTCTTAATGCCAATGTATTCGGAGAGGCGACCTTTGAAATAGGGGGGGCCCTGAATGTGAATGCTCCAAACTTTGAAGCTGAATTAAGACGATCAGCCAAAAAACTTGAAAACGGAATAAGCTTTTTTCTGACACAGGCTACATATACTCAAAATGCTGTTAATAACATAATCAAGGCAGTTGAAGTATTGAAGGTACCGGTGTTTGCAGGAATTATGCCAATTGTCGGTTATAAGAATGCAATGTTTATAAATAATGAGGTTCCGGGAATAGAAATTGATGAAGCTATAATAGAAAGCTTCCGTGACAAGAACAGAGAAGAATCAGAATTACTTGGTATAGAACACTCAATGGAATGTATAAATAAATTATACGAATATGTTTCAGGTTTTTATATCATGACACCCCTTAAAAGAATTAATGTTGTATGCGAATTAATAAAAAGAATAAAGGAAAAGGATAATTAATTTTACTGTTAAGTTAGGGCTTAATGTGATACAATGTTTACGAAAAATTGTTAAGGATCTATTCTTATCGGAGGGTACCACCCATGAAAAACAAACCGTTATATGAAGTAAGGAAGATTTCCAATCTTAAGGATATGATTGAACAAAGTGCCAGGATATATGCAGACAAAGCTGCTTTTCTAGTTAAGCCTAAAACCGGCGGCGATTATGTTCAGGTGTCCTATAAAAAGTTTAAAGAAGATATTGATGCTCTAGGGACAGCTTTATTGAGTCTTAACCTGAAAGGTAAAAAAATTGCTCTGATCGGTGAGAACAGGTATGAGTGGGCGACCTCCTACCTTGCTGTCTGCAATGGAACGGGTGTCATAGTTCCTCTGGATAAGGAACTCCCGCAGAATGAAATTGAAAACTGTTTACAGCGAAGCAGTGCAGACGCAATAATTTTTTCAGGAGCAGTTTCCAAGAACATAGAGAACATTCTAAAAAATATAACCTGTTGCAAGTATTTCATTAATATGGATTTAGAGGAAGATTCCGGTGATCAGCTTTCATATAGTAAGTTGATGAATAAGGGAAAGGAACTTGTGGCTGAAGGCAACAGGGAATATCTCGATGCGGTAATAGATAATGAAGCTATGGATATCCTGTTGTTTACTTCGGGTACTACCGATAAATCCAAGGCGGTTATGCTTTCTCACAGAAATATTGCAGAAAATCTTATGGCTATGTGCTCCATGTTATATATAGATGAGAAAGATGTGTTTTTATCTGTTTTACCAATGCACCATACCTATGAATGTACCTGTGGTTTTCTATGCCAGATGTACAGGGGATGCACGGTAGCATTTTGCGAAGGTCTGCGCCATATAGTTAAAAACTTGAGAGAATCGGGTTGTACAGTAATGAACGGGGTTCCTCTGGTATTTGAATCTATTTATAAGCAGCTCATGAATCAGGTGGCAAAAAAGCCTGGAGGTCCAAAGAAACTTAAGCTGGGAATCAGATTAAGCAAAATCGCAGGAGTTTTCGGGATGGATATACGCAGAAAATTGTTTGCTGAAATCCATGACGCCCTTGGCGGACATTTGAGACTGTTTATCAGCGGAGCTGCTGCCATTGATCCGCAGGTAGCCAAAGGCTTCCGTGAAATAGGAATAAAACTTGTACAGGGGTACGGTCTTACTGAATGTGCTCCTATTGTAGCTCTTAACAGGAATTGCTGGTTCAAGGATGATGCGGCCGGTCTTCCGTTACCCGGTCTTCAAGTTGTGATTGACAATCCCAACAACGAAGGTATAGGAGAAATCAAGGTAAAGGGCCCCAGCGTTATGGCCGGTTATTATGAAAACAGGGAAGCCACCGAGGCGGCCATAAGAGATGGCTGGTTTTATACCGGTGACATGGCCTATATGGACAACGACGGTTTTGTCCACATTACCGGCAGGTTAAAAAATGTTATTGTCACCAAGAATGGTAAGAATGTTTATCCTGAAGAAATTGAAACTTTACTCAACAGGAGTGAATATATTAAAGAATCTCTGGTATACGGAACAGACGGGAAGGATGATGTAGTAGTATGTGCCCAGATTGTTCCCGACAGAGAGAAAATTGACGAAGATATTAAAAACGGTATTATTGAACAAATGGATGTAAATTCATTAATCAGTTCTGAAGTTAAGAGAGTTAACAAGGAATTGGTTACTTATAAATATGTAAAGGAATTTACGCTACGGGATAACGAGTTTGAAAAAACAACTACTAAAAAGATTAAAAGGTATCAGGAGCTAAAAAAATAAATGACTTATCTATTAGACGCAGCAATTAACAAAGCCGTTAACCTTGTCAGGGAAGTAAGTGTACTTCTTTTGTCCGATATGGAGGACAAAAAGGTTATGACAAAAAGAGGAGACGCTAATTTTGTTACCGAGATTGACCTGAAGGTACAGGAAATTATTATTACAGGGTTAAAGGAAATACTTCCTGAAAGCAACATAATTGCCGAAGAAACAAAGGACAATGATTTTTCACTTGGTAAGTACACCTGGATTTTAGATCCTGTAGACGGGACTACAAATCTTATGTATGGGTATAAATATTCATGTATTGCACTGGGACTTGCCGTTGACGGGAAGCCCTATGCCGGGATTGTCTATAATCCTTACCTGAAGGAATTATTTACAGCCCAGAAGGGAAAGGGAGCCTTTGTCAATGGGAACCCTATAAGTGTTACATCAAATGACACCCTGGGAGAAAGCCTTATTACCTTTGGAACCTCACCATATGATAAGGATAAGGCCGACGAGACCTTCAGAGTAACAAAAAATGTATTCATGCTGTGCAGAGATGTAAGACGGTCAGGATGTGCTGCGCTGGATATCTGTAATGTTGCGGCAGGACGTATGGACGGCTTTTATGAATTGGAGCTACAGCCATGGGATTATGCAGCGGCATCAGTAATTCTTGAAGAGGCCGGGGGCTTTATTACAGACTGGAAAGGTGGAAAGCTCAGCTATTTACATAAGGATTCGGCTATAGCGACGAATGGACACATACACAAGGAGCTATTTGAGACTATAAATAATTAGTAGGAAGTTGACACCATTGTACTGAACACACAAAAAAGGATTAAACTGAATAGTGAATATGTATTGAAAGTGGTCAGAACCGAAAAGGTACTGGCCACTTTTTTTAGGGATACTTACTGGGATATTTGTATAAGCAAAAAATTTGCGAAAGACATTCTATACAATTCTATACTATTTTATTGTTGACCTGTCTATAGCTTTATAGTTTATGCTTTAGATATATTAATAACATAAAAGGATTGAGAAATATGAAATTGCTAACTGATAAGGTTAATTTTAATTTTTTCTATTTATTGTTTGGACAAACAATTTCACAATTGGGAGATAAGTTTTATTCCTTTGCACTTGCATATTTAGTATTAAACACAACGAAGTCTACCACGGCTATGGGCATGGTAATTCTATTTCCGATGCTGTCTTCAATCATAACTGGTTTCTTATTGGGTGGATTCATTGACAGATATAGCAGGAAAGCTATATTAATCATTACTGACATAATAAGAGGGTTGGTAATTGCAGCTGTTACATTATTATTCTCTATTAATGCACTTACATTACCAATCATTATCTTTTCACAAATAATCCTCTCGGTATGTTCAGCCTTTTTCAGTCCGACAGTTTTTTCAGTGCTTCCTCAGATTGTTGAAAAGGATCGTTTGGCAAAGGCTAATGCCAGAATGCAGCTTATTACGTCTTCGGTAACAATTATAGGCCCATTACTTGCGGGTGTTGTCGTTGCAAACATAGGATATAATTTTATTTTTATATTCAATACAATCTCATTTTTTCTTGCAACTATTTTTACAACAAAAATTAATATCCCCAATGTATCTAAAAAAGAAAATAAAACTGAAAATAATTTTTCTGACGGATATAAATATATCTTCAACAAAAAGTCCCTATTGGCAATAGTGATAGTAGTGGCTGTGGGGCATTTCTTTGTTGGGGCCATTGATGTAATTATACCAGCTTTATCAATAAAGCTCCGGGGAAATGGTGTACAGAACATGGGATATATTCAAACATTTTTTGGAGTCGGTACATTAGTAGCATCCATACTGCTAAATATAGTTAATATTAATAATAGGGAGGAAAAGGTTTTATTCACCAGTCTGTATATCATAGGGGGAATATATATCCTGCTTGGTGTATTGTTTACCGTTAAAGTTATGAGTGTTGTACCGTACTTGTTTGTATTTTTACTTTATAGTTCCGTCATTATGTTTGCTGCAACATGCTTTCAGGTTATTCTGCAAAAAAATATTGAAGAAAGCATGTCAGGAAGAGTTTGGTCGATTGTAAATTCTCTTGGGAATTGTTCTATGCCACTGGCAGTTGCCGTAGTTGCGTTTATGCTTGATTATATAAGGTTTGCTTACCTTACAACAGCTATTGGAATTACAATCTTTCCTTTAGTTACGTTTTTATATATTTTATATAGTAAGGGAAATAACAAAAAGGAAATAAAACAATTGATTATATAATTGTTTGACCCATGCCAGTTCTTTAGTTATATTAGTATTAAAGCGTATTAATGGGGGGGTATATGGAGTATTCTATTGGCAAAGTCGCTAAAATGTTTAATTTATCAAGAACAACCCTTTTGTACTATGATTCCATTGGGCTATTAACCCCATCTGAAAGAAGTCCTGCAAAATATAGGATTTATAGCGATTCAGATATTGAAAAATTAAAACAAATAGTACTATATAAGGATGTGGGAGTACCACTGAACGAGATTGACAAGCTTATTTCTGCCTCAGATAATAGTTTTGTGTCTATTCTCATGCGGCGCTTGGATGACTTGAATAAAGAATTAAGTTTGATTAAAGCAAAGCAAGATATGATTGTCAACATTTTGCGTAACGTAAATCTATGCAGGACTTTTGTAAATATTGATCAACAAGCTTGGCAGGAAGTTTTGAAATCCGTTGGTATGACTGAAGAACAAGCAATAAAGTGGCATGTTGATTTTGAACATAACTCACCTGAACAGCATAGGAATTTGTTACTCGCTTTGGGTATTCCTGAGGATGAAGCAGAAAAAATGAGTGAGTATTTCCATAATTCCTCAGATAAGCATAAAATAGATCAGTGACATTATTAGGTATATATTTTATATCATATGAACTATATTAGTAAACACACTAAATTAGGAAATGCACTAAATGAGTAAAACACTAAATTGTTTTTATCAAGATAATTTAGTGTTTTTTTACTTACCTGCAAATTGTTATGTAAACTGTTCTTGCATTCCATATATTAACAAACAAGTCCTTGACTAAGAATGACCATATATGTATACTGTGGTTATACTTGTATACCTATAGTTTATTGGTGTTATGCATAATTATTTAAATAAATCCGGCAGTCTTTTCAACCTGATGGCACAGATAGAGTCTACCAACACTAGAAAAAAGCCTAAAGACCTTCCGTTTATTAAAAGTACACAAACTGTATTGGCACCTTAGATAGGGAATTTATAAGCTTATTAAAAACAGCTAAAGCCTGTAAAAGTATGCTCGGTGACGTATATGCAGCTGAAATAGGCTTTTTCAACGATAATTTTACTGAACGGTTTTTTCAATGCTTACATTGTAGGGTCATGGTTTTATTAATTATTTTCGCTGAATAGGGAGCAATTTATAGATTTTACCATGAGTATGCTGTTTCAGGTTCTGGAAGAAAAAAGTGATACAAAATATACAAATGAATAAATATATGTCAAAGTGGAAATGGAGATAATATGAATACAGATAACAATGTGAATACAGATAACAATGTGAATACAGATAACATTATGAATACAGATGATAATGTGAATAGAGACAATGTGACGAAAATAATCTACGAAGATAAAGAGTTGATTCTTGTAGGAACTGCCCATGTCTCAAAGGAGAGCGCAGAGCTGGTCAAACAGGTGATATATGAAGAAAACCCCGACAGTGTCTGTGTGGAGCTTGATGAACAGCGGTATGAGAGCATGCAGAACCCTAAAAACTGGGAAAATACCGATATTGTTAAGGTTGTAAAAGAGAAAAAAGTTGGTTTTCTGATAGCAAATCTAATTCTCAGCGCCTATCAGAAAAAAATTGCTAAAAAGCTTGATACCAATGTGGGCGTTGAAATGACCGAGGCAATAAATTCGGCAAAGACCGTCAATGCAAAGCTGGTACTTGCTGATAGAAGTATTCAGATTACCTTTCTTCGGATATGGCGTACACTAGGCTTTTGGGAAAAGTCCAAGCTGCTATTCAGTTTAATCTTTTCCTTTGGAGAAGAAACCGAAATCTCAGATCAGGATTTACAGGAGCTTCTGAAGGAAGATATGTTAGAGTCGGCAATATCGGGCTTGA
>JAEYNI010000259.1 GCA_023412635.1 Bacillota bacterium | reverse complement strand
AGAACAAATACCATTTTCCTTCAAACTCCACAATTGAATGATGTGTTGTCCAACCTATTACAGGAGTGAGTATTTTCCCTCTATAGACAAATGGACCTTTCGGGCTCTTTCCTGTTGCATAAACTATGGAATGTGTTGTTCCTGTAGAATAGGATAAATAGTATAATCCGTTATATTTATGCATCCAGGGGCCTTCAAAATATCTTCTTTCTTCATCCCCTGCAAGGATGGGATTTCCATTATCATCAACTATTGATATTTCCTCCGGTGCCTCTTTAAAAGTCAGCATATCATCACTTAGTTCGGCTACTCTAGGTCCTAAAGCGGGTTCCGTTGCAGCAGGCCCTTCATTATCAGGATTAAAGGTACCGGTACTCCATTTTTCCAACTGTCCTCCCCAGAGTCCTCCAAAATAAACATAAGCTCTGTTGTCATCATCGACTAAAACAGCTGGATCTATACTAAAGCTTCCTGGTATGGGATCTTTTTCTGCCTTGAAGGGTCCGGCAGGATTCTGGCTTGTTGCTACTCCAAGTCTGAATATATCGTCTTTATCCCTTGCAGGAAAAAACAAATAATAAGTGTTGTTTTTATAAGCTGCATCGGGAGCCCATAATTGTTTAGATGCCCATGGAATGTCCTTCAGGTGAAGTGCTTCACCGTTATCAACACAGGGGGAATCCAAATTGTCCAGAGATAAAATGTGGTAATCCTCCATCATATACTGGTCGCCGTTATCATTTGATTCTATATCCTGGTCCAAATCATGGGAAGGGTATATATAAAGTTTACCCTCAAAAACATGTGCTGAAGGGTCGGCTGTGTAAATGTGAGTAACTAAAGGCTCCTTTGGTGTTACTTTTTTGCTCATACAGGTGTTCTCCTTTTAAAATAATTATTTAATCAATTAAGTTACATTATATCAATATTTATACAACAATCAATCCAAAAAATGCTTATGTGGCACTATTTATTCTGCTTAATATACAAATCAACCTGTTTCTCCAGAATTTCCAATGGCATTGCGCCATTTTCAAGTACAGCATTATGATACTTCCTGATGTCGAATTTGTCTCCCAGCGCTTTTTTAGCCTTTTCTCTGAGTTCAAGGTGTTTCAGCATTCCAATTGTATACGCACAAGCCTGACCGGGATCAACAATATATCTATCCACCTCATTTGTTACGGTATTCACTGACATTCCGGTTGTGTTTACCATATAGTCTATAGCCTGTTGCCTGGTCCACTTTTTATAGTGTATTCCCGTATCCACTACCAGTCTGGCAGCTCTCCACAATTCAAATTGCAGTCTTCCCAGATTGTCGTATGGGTCCTTTTGAGAGTTCTGTTCCCAGTATAAGCGTTCCGAATACATTGCCCAGCCTTCTGCAAATGCTGTAAAGGGTACTGCTGTCCGAAACATGGGAACACCTTCGAGCTGTCTCTGTATTCCTCTTTGAATATGATGCCCGGGAATTGTTTCATGTGCAGCCATGGATTTTATGTTGAACTTCATTATGCTTTTAATATCGCCGACATTTATATAAAGTACACTGGGTCTTGTTCCGTCTGATGACCCTGGGACAAGATACGCCTGCTCGGCTGTATCCTGTTTGAATTCGGGAACCGGCCTAACCTCTACCTCTATGCTCGGCCGGAGTTCAAAACATGCTTCAGTTGCTTTATCACTGTTTTTTATAGCCTCCTCATAATCACTTAATACCTTCTGTTTGCCTTCGGAAGAATCTTCATACTTGAATCTACTATCATTAGCCAACTGCTTCATGAAGTCACCTGGTGAAATGTTCTTATGTCCAAGCTGTTCTATTGTAGCTTTCATTTCAGCTTCTATTCTCCTGACCTCGGTCAGACCAATTTCATGTACCTGTTCAGGTGATAAGTCCGTTGTAGTGTATGACTTAAGTTTGTATGCATAATATGCATCTCCATCAGGCAGAGCCCACGCACCCACATCATTACCTGCTTTTTCCCTAAGCTTCTCAAGATATTCTATAAGTCTCTGATATGAAGGATAAACGCTTGTTTTAATTTCATACTCAGCTTTTGCATACAAAGCTTCCTTTTCTTTCTTTTCAAATTTTTCAAGCTCTCCTACTTTCTCCTTGAAAGATATCATCAGAACATTGTTATTTATATCCTCAGGGATAAAATCCTTGGTTTCTGATATAACTCTGTCAATTAAAACTCTTGGTAAGATAACACCATTTTTCTCCCTGAGTTTCAGCCCCTCCATTAGACCCTCAAATTTTGTGTCAAACTTTGAAAGCCTTTCTATATAAGCTTTTGCGTCTTTTTTATTCTTAATAGTTTGGGTGGATACCATAAGGTTGGGTAATTCATTCTGAATTCCATTAAACTGGTTGACCGGATAGGTATGGTATTTGAATTTGTCTCCATTTATCTCATTCTTAAGGTACCACTCATATATATCATATGAAAGCTTATCCTCATCACTCATTTTATTTCTATCATACTTGCCTAAAGTCTCCAGATCATTCCTGAATATGTCATACTTCTTTTTTTCATGCTTCGGACACACATCTGTAAGATCATCATTGTAAAAGTTTAAATTTGAATTATTAATCAGTCCTAAAGCAGTCATTAGTTCCGGATCGTCCAGCATAACTTTGGCGAAGGTTCTTAAGTAAAGCTGATCCACGTTAAGAGGTTTACCCCACATAAACTTATACAAGAGAATAGTACAAGATAGCAGCACAACAAATAGTATTGATATTATTACTTTTTTCATAGTTAACTTTTGTTTCATTTCATGATCCTCCCTGTTAATTGAATAATTGCCTCTATCGCCTTTGATTATGGGAGAAATCTATTATATCTACAATGGTAAAACACCACTATCTTTTATAAAAACGCAATAAAAAAGGAGTAGTAAAACATTACTACCCCCCTGCCCAATCGGCTATTTTACGGCATTTGTAGTTTCACCTGAATTTTGCATCTGTGAAAGGATGCTAATTAGCTCATATCTGTTTTTAATTCCGACTTTCCTGTAAATATTATAAATATGATTTTTAACCGTATTGGTAGATATATACAATTTTTCACTGATTTCAGGGTTACTGTATCCATCAGCAATACAACGGGCGATCTCAAGTTCCCTTTCGGTTATGCCATAATCCGATGCAAATTGTTCATATATACAGGTGCTAATTTGCAGACTAATATTGCTTGAATTTCCGAAAGCTTCCGGCTTATCTTTTTCCCCTGAATGATTCTTTGGTATGAAAATAATTCCTATAATATTGATTAAAGAATACATAACCGGCCAGTAAGGAAATTTGTAAATGTAAACAGGCAAGCCGTCTATAAGATTTGCCAAAAAAGTGCCTGGAGTAAAAATTAAACCAACAATCAAGCAGGACATTACCAATTTTCTTATATCTGCCTTTATTTTACCAGAATTTATAAAGAAAATTATGTAACAGTAAGCTAACAAAAGATATAAGAGTATTGTGGTACCGGTCAGCAAATAGTGCCCCACAATTGTCTGGAACTGTCCAATGCAGTACATAATAGTCAAAAACAGTAAAAGCGAGAAAAGAATTCTATTACATAGACGCTTCGATTTATCAGCGAACTGAATATCTAAAAGATCACAGGTCATTAAAAAAATAAAATATGCCCCTACAATAGGTATTATAAACTGCCCAAAGTCCAAAATAAAATTTATAAATCCAATGTCGTCGGATATATTTTTTCTTGCATATAAATCTATAGTATCAAACAACAGAAAAACCGTATAAAAGAAATCTGCAAGCAAGGCGTGCTTTATTACGGGACTTTTAACCGGATATATATAGTTTACCAGAGCTATAAGCATTATTCCTGAGCATATGGATAAAAAGTGCATTATAACGATTAAGTGATTCATTTAAAAAGCCTCATTTTCATTTTTCTATCTGTTAATGATACCATACTATCACAACTTTTCCACAGCAGTACATACCCCATAAAGGATTACTTATCCCTATCTGACAGTCCTAAACCTCATTAATATAGCAGTCAGCTTCTATGTCCACTATAAACTCTGATAAATTGTCCTGGTAGTATAAATATAACTCATGTAATGCTCTTGTACATACAGTATATAGCAGTCTTCTATCCTCTTCTGCGGAATAATCCTCCCTCTCAGCAGAACTTACCAAAACAGCATCGAACTCCAGGCCTTTAGCAAGGTAGGATGGAATTATTACAACACCTTCGTGGTATTCCTCATTTTTGTTAGATACGAGACTTAGATCCACATATGGTGTAATGGCCTTATATAAAGCCTCACACTGAGCTGCCGTTTTGCATATAACGGCAATAAGTTTGTAATTCATATTTTTCAACGCTTCGATATCTTCTGAGAGCCTATTATTTAAACTTCCTTTATCAACTCTTATTATTCTGGGTTTATTACCATGCCGGTCTAACTGTTCGGTGCTGCCGGGGGAAATCAGAATCTGTCTGCAAAAATCCGAAATCTCCTTGCTGGAACGATAGCTTTTGGATAGCGTGATGCTTTGAACACCTTTTGCATCAAATGCATCTGAGATGTTTATAAAGCTTCCGATATTCATGTAGCCGTTAACGGACTGGTTTATATCCCCTAATATAGTTATGTTGGCATGTGCAAATGCTCTCTTGAAAATCTCATAATGCATGGCAGTATAATCCTGGGCTTCATCAATAATCACATGCTTAATGGCTTTTGTATCATTTACAGTATCAAGAGTGGATTTTAGAAACAAAATTGGAGCTAAGTCCTCATAATTGATTATTTCTCTGTTTAATTGAGAAATTGTATATATACAATAATTATCAAGTTCTTCAAGTTCATTCTTTTTATCGGTACCGAAAAAAGCATCAAAATTGTTGAATAGATTTAAATAAAGGGTGTATACGTCAAAGTGAGTCATTTGCAAAATTTCATTCTTTTGTAACTCATATTCCAGGTTTACAGCCCTGTCGGCAGCCTTTGTGTCTTTAACCGTTGCCGAATCATCTTCCTCCGCATTATTTCCCGGTAATCTCCTGACTCGTTCCTCTTCTGCCTGCTCTAATAGATAGAAGAGTCTCTGACGCAGTTTTTCAAGTCGCTTAGCATAAGGAAGATAGCTATAGTCCTTTGCAAAAAGCTGAAATATTTCGTAAGAAGATATTACCAGATTTCCGTTGTACATTAGATCTTTAAACTCCAGATTAAATCCATTTTCAAGGAGTTGTACGTATTTTTTTATCAGCTTAAGAAACTGCAATGACGCCTTGAATCTAATAGCACCCAACCTTATTTTATTTGAATTACCCGATAAGATGTATTCCATTTGCTCATTCATGGATTCAATCCGGTATTTTGCATCAATACTTTTTATAAAATAATTGGAAAATGTACTTTGTTGTATATTTTCCTCGCCTAATTCCGGCAAAACGTTTGAAATATAATCTTCAAAAACGTGGTTTGGAGAGAAAACCAGGATATTTTCGGATTTTATCGTATCCCTGTATTTATATAAAAGATATGCCGCCCTATGAAGTGCGATTGATGTTTTCCCGCTTCCGGCAGGCCCTTCTACAACCAGAATTTTATCCTGAATATTTCTAATTACCGTATTCTGTTCCCTCTGTATGCTGGTCACTATGGTTTTCATTCTATTATCGGTGCTTTTACCAAGGATTTCTCTTAGCATTTCATCATTTATACTCAAACTGCTGTCAAACATGTATATAATTTTTGAATGTTCAATTTTATACTGTCTTTTAAGCAGCATTTGTCCGCTGATAGAGCCTGCAGGGCAGTCATAATTACATAAACCGATTTCATAATCGTAAAACATTCCGGATATTGGCGCCCGCCAGTCATAAACAAGAATTTCCTTGTTGTTGGCAGTGATAAGGTTGTGTATACCAATATAGATTTGTTCAGGAGTTCCTTCTCCATCTTCGACAAAGTCTATTCTCCCGAAATAGGAGCTTTTCAACATTCTCTCAAGACGGCTTACCTTGTCAAATGAAAACTTATAGTTCCGTGCCTGGCTTAATATACCTGTCTGGTACTGCCATACCTGAGTTGCGCCCTCCAGATCAAACAAATCGGTGGGTGTAAGTTTCACTTCCTCCCACATTTGCTTTTGAAGGTCGACAGCTTCTTTTTTGA
>JAEYNI010000016.1 GCA_023412635.1 Bacillota bacterium | reverse complement strand
CTCGGCGCTTATGTGATGAATTGTACTCCGCTTTTTTTCAAAACACTTCAAAATTTTCTTATATCCTGAAGCTGTTGGGCAACAATTCCTATACAACAGGTATTGACTGTGATAAGCAAGCTGTATTTAAACACAGCGATATAATTTTCGAATAATAAAGTTTCGCTCAAGATGAAATGGCTTATAAGAGGACAGAACTCCATTTTGGAGCACAAAAAACGGGGGTTTGTTGCAACCCCCGTTTTAGCAAACATAATTTTATTGGTATTGTATAAAGCCATATATTGAATGTCTATATTGCTAATATATTACTCATTCTCAATAAATCCTGGTCAATATCTTTCTTCATTGAAAGAGCTTCATCTATATCAAGGTCAACTATTTTAGAATCCTTAACCGAAATTATTCTGTTATACACACCATCTTTAAGTAATTCAACTGCTTTAACACCCATGGCACTTGCCATAACTCTGTCCTGAATAGTCGGACTTCCGCCTCTTTGTATATATCCCAGTACCGTGCCTCTTGTTTCTATACCGGTAAGGTCTTCAATTTTCTTGGCCAGTTCCAGAGCCCCTCCAATTTTCTCAGAAATACCTTCTGCAAGGATTATAATGTAGTTTTTCTTACCGTTGTTTCTTCCCTGAATAATTTTTCTAATGATATCCTTATCAAAGTCAAATTCCTTTTCAGGCAGCAGTATCACTTCGGCTCCGCCCGCTATTCCCACATTGAGAGCAATGTGTCCTGCCCGTCTGCCCATTACCTCCAAAACGCTGCACCTTTCATGAGAATATGCAGTATCTCTGATTTTATCAAGTGCATCCTGAACTGTATTCATAGCTGTGTCGTAGCCGATTGTATATTCTGAACTCGCAATATCGTTATCTATGGTGCCGGGTAAACCCATTACCTTCATGCCGACTTTGCTGAAATCCTTTGCTCCTCTATAAGATCCGTCTCCACCTATTACAACAAGTGCATCCATACCGAATGCCCTTGATATGGACATTGCCTTCTGCATTCCTTCTTCGGTTGTAAATGCTTTACATCTGGCTGTCTGAAGTATAGTTCCTCCACGATGAATTATATCCGATACATTTCTTGCGGTCATTTCAGAAATATCACCTGTAATCAGTCCATTATATCCTTTTCTGACTCCCAGCATTTTAAAGCCATAGTAAATACCTGTTCTTACTACTGCACGAATAGCTGCATTCATTCCGGGCGCATCTCCACCGCTAGTAAGTACTCCGATTGTTTTTATGTCACTCATACGAACCCTCCCTAAGACCTTAATAAAACTTTTAGCATTTAGAATCTTTAAATTTATCTGTTTATGGTCTTCCCCATTGAAGCAACACTAAACCGAAAAAAAATATATAGATTATAAAACAACGATAAAAACCCAATTTAATTAATTATAAACCAATCCACTCCTATAAACAATATAAAACAATATAAAATCTACCATTTTTTACCTTAAAAAATTGATAATAGTTACGGTATTCAGTGACAGGGTTATGACCTTTCGTAAAGTGCTACTCCAATCGTATCTCCTGCAAGTACCTTTGTTTCGAATCCGGCAGCGGTTTGTTCGAGAATTTCCTTATCTATTGAAATCGTTCCTTTTTTAAAGAATAAAAGCACAGTTGAGCCCCCAAATTTAAAATATCCCTTTTCGTCGCCTCTCTCAAGTCCTGTTTCAGGTGTAAAGGTTTGAATAATCGAGCCTACAGATGTAGCTCCCACTTCTACATACAGTACCTCACCAAAGTTATCTGTCCGGTAAACGCTGTACTCCCGTTTATTTCTGCAGAAAAGTGCCGGGATTTTCCCAAGGGCAACAGGGTTGACCGAATAATATTCACCCTTTACCCTGACCGGTGCACTGCAACTGCCGCTGTCAAAAAAGTGAAATCTGTGATAATCAACGGGGCAAAGTCTCAATATTATATAGGTTCCACCATCATACTCCTTTGCCAAAGCCGAATTCTGAAGTAATTCGGCCAGGCTGTAGCTCATACCTTTTATCTGTATCACATTATCAGTATCAATATCAGACCAAGCTTGCAGGCGGCCATCACCCGGAGATTGAAGGTATTTCCCCGGCTTATCAAAAGGTCTTGCTGTTTTCTTAAGTCTTCTTGCAAAAAAGTCATTAAAGCTTTTAAAATCCTCCAGCCCATTTTCGCATTCGCTCATGTCAATATCGAAATTTTTTATAAAACCGGAAATACTCCTTTTACTTAAGCCAGTGTCACAAAAGAAGCCTGTGAGGGCAGAGTATATTTTTCGCTTAATCAGAAGCTCAAGCCCAAGCTTGCCTGCCCCAGTGGTATATAGAGCCTTCAGAAGACTTCCTCCTGCTACCTTTTCCTCTTCATATTTTCCTGTTTTACGATTATATATTTTAATCATTTTATCTCCATTTCAATCTGATTAATCGTATGCATTTTACAGATTTTACGTTCAATAACCTGTATGTATATTTATTAAAATGATATTAAACAAATAAGTGGTTGTCAAACAATTAAAAAGCAGTTGGTCATAAAAACCGCACATCATTTTAAATAATGTGCGGTGAATTGTTCCAACAACTGATTAATTTAAATCAAAGGTTACTGAAACCTTTGCACTTACCTTTATTTGTCCGGGAGAGAAATCCTCATAGCTTTCACTTTGACCTCCTGAAGGCGGGGCATTTGATACTGAATTTGAAAGTGGATTGCCTGCCCAGTTTGCTCCCGAATAATATGAACTCCATGGACCGTAATATGAATACGTGTCTTCCTGGATTTCCTGGATCATATTTGCCTTCCCTATGGTTTGACCTATTTCCTTGGCCATAGCAGAAGCTTTTTCTTTAGCCGCCCTGATTGCATGTGTTCTAGCCTCATCTTTGTATTTTCTCAGTTGAGTGGTTTTAAATTGCACCTTCTGAATATTGTGTACTCCGGCCTCAATCAGTCTGGTGAGCACCTCATCAAATTTCCCCAACTCCTTTAAGGTAATTACAAGACCCCTTTGAACGGTATAGCCCTTGAAAATGCTTTCTCCGCTGTTATTATAGCTATACTTGGGATTAACATTTAAAAAATCAGTTACTACATACTTGGATTCTATTTTGAATTCATTTGCAATATTTTTGATTTTCTTTATAATGGCATCATTCTCTGCTTTAGCCTTGGTTATATCCATATTTTCAGTTTCCACAGACAGCGATAAAACAGCCTCATCAGGGATTACCATTACATCAGCACTTCCGGTGACCGAAATCGTTCTGCTAGTACCCTGGGCTTCTGAAGCCATTAAATTACCTTGAGCATTACATGTTGTGGCCGTGAGTACGAGAATTGTGATTAATAGTACTGTAATAGGCAGTATAATTTTTGAATTCGCAGTAAATTTCATTTTTTCTTAAACCCCCTTCAACAATCCATTTTTCATTTTATGTTATTTAATATTTTCAGCAAGCTACCACTCTTTCCAGACTACTGTGATAGTTTGTAGTTACAGACTACCACAGTAGTCTGTTGTTGTAAAGAAATATTTTGAAAATATAAAATAAATTTTAACCAAACAGAAAAGGAGACCTTGTCAGCCTCCCTGTTAACCTAAATATATTAATTTTCTAACGCATCTGTTGCATTAATCTCAGCATAAGTTTCTGTATCTCTCAGTGCTTTGTCCCTCAGCATTACCACCCCCTCAAGAAATATAAGAATACCTGTGACTATAAGCAGCCATTCTATATTCACCAGGTCGGATAGTGGTCCAAAAACCAGCATTCCCAGTGGCATCATAACGCTTGAAGCCATAGTGAATACTCCGAAGACTCTACCAAGATAATCGCCTTCAACCTTCTGCTGAAGTAAAACCATAAAAGGAGTATTAAATATCGGCATAGCAACTCCTATGAGGGACATAAATACCAGGTATATCCAGAATACAGGCACAATCCCCAATGCAAAAGTAAATATGCCCATTACAGCAGTGCCAAACACCATTGAATGTATTTTCTTCTTAAAGCCGCCCCAGGAGGCCATTAGTATTCCACCGATAATCATTCCCACAGAGAAAGCTATCTCTATGGCCGAAAGCCTCCAGACCTGATTACCAAAACTTCTGGTCACCTGTAGAGGCGTCAAAAAAGCAGCAGGTGCGACTAAAAAGCCGAATATGGAACTGAACACAATAATCTTGCTTACAAAACTGTGGTTTTTAATATATTCATAGCCCTTACGCATATCATCAAAATATCCGGTTGTCTGTTTATCAAGAGCTTTATTATGAGCTGGTACTCTTAAAAACAGCATCAGTGTTGTCACTGCCACTGCCGCTGTAATTACATCAATAAAAAATATGGCTTCAATAGTTGTCTTTGTCAGCAGCAGCGCGCTAAGCATTGGTGAAACAAGCATAACCATCGATTGAATACTGCCGTTTGTTGCGTTTACCTTTGTCAGCTTATCCTCCGGTACCAGTTGAGGAATAAAAGCTCCAACCGTAGGTGTTTGTATTGCTGTACCAAGAGCCCTTACTATAAGAACTCCAAACAGCAAAAATATGGACTGATATCCTAATATAAATAATATCGCTATTATCAGTGTTGAAATAGCAATCAAGGAATCGGACAATATAATAAGCTTTTTCCTGTCATAACGATCTGCCCATACTCCGGCAAAGGGAGACAGAAAAAAGGTTGGCAGAAAACCGCATATTATAGCTATTGTCATCATAAGCCCCGACTGGGTTTTCAGAGTAATATACCAGCTTATTGAATATTGCACCAGAGAAGACCCAAAAAGGGATATTGTCTGACTGGTTAAAAAGAGAATTATTTTTTTCTTCCAATTATCGTTCATATTCACTCCATTTTTTAAGGATTCCATCAGAAGGCAAAATAGGCTTTGTTAATAACTCTACAAAGATACCATATTTTGTTCAGTGTTATAAAAGAATACCATATGAGTGATTGGCTTTCAATCCCAGCAATTTGATTTAATTAAAATTTCTTTGTAATATTTTTAAAATACTTAGTATTTCCTTATAAAATTGCAGATTTCTGACTATTTTTTCTGCTTCTTCTATGTACCCGGTCCAAAACAGGCTTTTCAATGAACTTAAAGGACAGGGCCGACACAACATAAGATACAACAAGCACTGCAAAGCATATTAGAGCCCATTGCTTAATATCTGCAATCCCCATATAATCCTTATAGGCCTTAACCCATAAAGCTGAAACCAGAAACATTATAAAGTAATGCCATATATACAACCCGAAGGAAACTTTGGCAGTAAATCTGAAAAATCTATTGTCCAGAATTTTTCCTAACCATTTTGATTGTGGGGTCACAGCTAAAATACCACCTATCAGCAAGGCATAAGCAGGGAAATAATACGGCTGGTTTTGAAGACTGAAGCTAAAATCAGGAAGCCCTCTCATCATCCATAACAGCGCAATAGAGCCAAGGAAGCATAATACACCTACAAAATCGAAGACTCCAATTTTTTTCAAGACCTGAATCCTCTTAGATCCTATAATAAGTTTAGTAGAAATGCCTGCTGAAATAATTCCTACCGCAAAGTGCCCAAAGAAGCCTACCGGATTGTAGTTTGGCATCCAGTACTTTGCGCCGCCGATAGTCCCAAAATCCCAACCTCGTTTTATATTATCCGGAGTGAAAAAAATATGTACCAGCTGATTTAAGCCAATAACCAGCACAAAAACACCAACCCAGTAAAGCAGCGCTTTTATGAAGGATCTATTCTTTCCAGAAAGTTTATAAAGTACATACATAAAGGCAGGCATCAAGAAATAGCAGAATACCTCAAAGCTGATAGACCAGAAGGGTGAGTTGATTTCATTGGGAAAGAATGTTACATAGTGGAAGCCTGCTGTAAACGTTAATCCCGTGATTGCTCTTATCAATGTAAATTCACTGGGTATATTAAACAAAAGTAAAACCAAGGTACAAATCAGAAAGGACACATAATATCCCGGAAGGATTCTTGCAGCACGTCTGACTGCGTACTGCTTCATGCTTGGGAAAACACCTTCCCCAAGATACTGCTTCCAAAAAGGGTACGAGAGCAGGAAGCCACTGAGTACAAAAAATACGCTTACACCTGAATTGCCCAGAAGAAAATAGCCCTGAAGCTCTTGAACAGGACGTGCCTGAAAGTTTATCGCAAGTTTTTGGGCAAAGTGATGAAATATAACGCTGAGACATGCAATGGCTCGGATACCGTCAGCTCCCGCCAATAAAGCTGTATTATCTTTCTTAACTCCTGCTTGTTCAAGTGAGATGTTCTTAGTTAGTGTTTGAATTTTTTGCATATATATGTCCATGTACCAAATTTCATAAAACACATATGTCGGAAGTGGTATGGACTCGCCCCCCTTTGATATCATTATTCTTTCAACCTTAACTTCAAATAAGCGATCAGCGAGGTATATTGTACCATTATTTCTATATTTAGCATATGTGATAAATAAACCATAAAATCAGGTTTAATATATCAAATTGTACTAAATCCCTATTTATTTAAGACATTCCAATTTATAGGACGAATAAAAGACATAGTTGATAAGGTTGTTTGGAGAGACAAACAGAGGTCTTACTCGGTTATCATCCGAATAAGACCTCTGGCATTTTAATTAATACATTTAATAATTACATCTTATATTACTTGTAGGGTTCTATTGTTTGAATGGTACCATCCTGGTTATATTTCAGCTCTGTGTATTTTACACAACGCTTGTTATCAACACCGCCTGATAATGAGCTGTCATGATAGAACAAATACCATTTTCCTTCAAACTCCACAATTGAATGATGTGTTGTCCAACCTATTACAGGAGTGA
>JAEYNI010000214.1 GCA_023412635.1 Bacillota bacterium | reverse complement strand
AGAGCTTTAAACTGTAGCCTGAGGGTTTCATTAGCCCGAGCTTCCATAATACCTGACCGAATATAGTTAAAGCAGAATTCAGGAAGGACAGTAAAATGTAATTCAATTGCATAGCCCATTTCCCTTTTACGCATAGTAATTGTTAACTTCTTAATAAGAATTTTAATGTTACTGAACCAAAGAAACCAATTTTTCCTTGTTAGTATACCCTTGGACCAAACTTGGTTATTCATATGTAGAGTAAAACTTATATTACGGTTACCTGTTCTTGTAATAAAAGACTGCCAGCTGTGTCCTGTCTCTAAGCTGAAGCTTTTCTAAAAGGATGCTTATATAGTTTCTGATAGTACCCTCGCTTAAATACATTACTTCTGAAATCTCCTTGTTACTAAGGCCTTCTGAAATATGAACCAGAAGTTCTACCTCCTTCTCTGTAAGATCAAATTTTGAAAAGGAGAGTGTACAGCTTCCATGAATCAGACTTGGAAGCTTTGTTATTATTTCGTTACCGAATACACTTTGCCCCATAAATACAGCCTTTAGTGCAGGAACAATACTTTCAAAATTTTGTTTTAATAAATAACCTTTAGCGCCGATTTTAAGAGCAGTTATAATGTATGAATCATCAGAAAAGGTCGTAAGATATAGAATACGGGCATTTGGGTATTGTTTTAACAGTACTTCTCCTGCCTCCAACCCTGTCATTACTTCCATTCTTATGTCCATAAGCAGAATATCGGGCTGAAGCTGATGATATAGTTCTATAGCCTGCTGTCCGTTATTTCCTATACCGATAACACTGATTTCGGGATCAGCTTCTAAAATGGTTTTTAGTGAAACGCAAACAAGTTTATCATCGTCAACTACGAGTACATTCATTTTAAAGTCCCTTTTCCTTCCCTTTAGGTACTGAAATAAATATTTTGAAGCCATTTTCTACATTGATATGTATATTTCCGCTAAACTTCCTGACCCTCTCGGTTATATTATTCAAGCCGATACCGTCGTCCATATTATACTCTGTCACTTTTCCATTATCCTGAATAATCAGCTGATAAAGAGCAGGATGCTCTCTGAGGGTAACGCTAACCTCAGTGGCATTTGAATGCTTTATAATGTTGGACAGTGCTTCATTTACAATAGATATAAAGCAATATTTCAAACCTTTTTCAACATTTTCTGTAATATCATAATCCAATGATATGGGACAAAAGTCAAAGTTTTTTACGAGTGAGGCTATTTGAGACTTAAGATCAATAGACTCCTCATGAAGGTTGTGCACACTACTCCTGATACTATCCATTGCTTGTGAAAGTGTGTTTTTTATTGAGGAAAGGCTTTCCTTGAAAGTTTCTTCCTTATTAATTGCCATTAATGCTCCCAGTTGGAGCAGACATCTTGAAAGCAAGTGCCCTACATTATCGTGTATTTCCATTGCGATTCGGTTTCTTTCATTAAGAGTAGCCATATTAATTTCATAATCCTGTTTTTCCATTAGTTCACTGTTCTTCTTCTCCATAAGAATAGAACGTTCCTTCGTGGTATCCCTTAGCAGCATATATTCTTTTCTGATGTTGTCCAGACTATTTGTACGGTACTTAAGTAGATAGGATGCTGCGATAAGAATAAAAACCACAGACATATTTTTATAGGACAAGAAATTTATATGAGTAAGGCAGGGGATCAGTATAAGAAGGCCAATCAGCTGCTCTTTTTCAACAAATATGTCGTAGCATATCAAAGGTATGAACATAAGAAATACCGGGTAAAACTGGCATAATAAAATGTATCCTATAATAAATAAGATTCTTAAAATTCTTTTATTAAAATAACTGTTAAGAGACGAAAGGGTAATACTTACAATTATCGGAACAACACTATAAATATTGCCGGTATTAAACAAATATACTAGCAGACAAGATAAAAATATAACTGTTTTATCAATTAATTCAATCAATAATAACCTCCCATGAATGATTTCTGGAATCAATAAGAATATTTTACCAAGCATTTACCTATTTCTCAACAAGAGTATATCCTTCGATCTTGAAAACATGCAGAAAGGGTTTACATAAGTACTTAAATTGTATGAACCACTGGGTAGGACCTTACATAAAATAGACTAAGCTAAATTTTAAAATTTTGGAGAATGATGTAAATGGAAAGATTCGCAGTAATAATGGCAGGAGGATCAGGAACAAGATTGTGGCCCATATCAAGAGAGACAAGGCCCAAGCAATTTATACAAGCGGGTGATGGTAGTTGTATGCTAGTACAATCCATTGAGCGGCTTTGTGAAACAATTTCTTCTGATCATTGTTTTATTGTAACTGATAAACGTCTAAAAAGTATAACTTACGCTACAGTTAAAAAATTAATTCCTTCAGAAAACATTATACTCGAACCTAAAAAGAGAAACACTGCAGCATGCATTGAATATGCCGCGATGACCTTAAAAAAGAGGTTCGGTGAAGGAGTGGTCTGCTTTGTACCGGCAGACGGATATGTGAATAACAGGAAGGGATACAAGGAAGCAATAGAGATGGCTTATGATGCTGCAGAAGAAACAAAATCCCTAGTAGTTGTAGGTATCACTCCTACCTACCCGGCAACAGGTTATGGTTATATTCAGATTGACAAGGATAAGGGAGATCATGAAAGGCTTCTCATAGTCCAGAATTTTATAGAAAAACCTGATATTGATACAGCTAAAAGGTTTATTGAATCAGGAGAGTTTCTATGGAATGGAGGAATTCTGGTAGGAAGATTGGATTCGATAATAGAAAGTGTGAGGAGGTTTCTGCCGGAACACGAGGCTAATATCGGAAGGGCAGTAATGGAACCAAAACGTTCAACCAGTAACAGATACCTTGAGGAAGCATATAATAAAATACCAAATGTATCCTTCGACAGCGGCGTTCTGGAGAAACTCAATTGTATTTATGTAATAAAAGGTCTTTTTGACTGGGACGACATAGGCAGCATTGATGCTCTGGCAAGAACCTATACCGCAGATGAAAATGGAAATTTAACCAATGGGAAGCATGTTGGAATAAATACCAGCAATTCAGTTATCTTGAGCGACGATGCTCTTATTACAACAATAGGAGTTGATAACCTTATTGTTGTGAACACCAAAGATGCAATTATTGTATGTCCCCGTGACAAGGCACAGGAGGTCAAAGGGCTGGTAGAGTTGCTGAAGCAAAAAGGCTATGAGGACCTTTTATAATGGATCAGTGTCAAAGCCACTATGGTGTCAAAGCCACTATGTGGCTTGGGAGGTTAAAGAATGTATTCGGTTAAGTTTTTATTGATTAAATCAACAGGGAATGGCTTTTGGTATGATATGCATCATGTTTTAACACAATTGTATTTTGCCGAGTTAACAAATAGAACGCCCATTGTATATTGGGGTAAAAATTGTTTATACAGTATTGACGAGCAATCGGAAGCCTTCAGTCAGTTTTTTCAACCGGTATCGCAATACGGAATTGAGGATTTGGAGAAGCCCGGATTAACCTACTATCCGGAAGTGTGGAAAAGTGACAACCTAAGAGAAGAAAGTCCTGAATTGGATGTTGAATGCTCGCTTGAGGAGCTGATTAACTGTAATGCAGATGTAATTGTTGAAAAAAACTTTATTGAGCATGAGAATATGATGTATTGGATTGAAAAACACCCCATGTACGGGTTCATTTCCAGATATTTATACAGTGAAATGCTGAAAAAATATATACGACTTCAACCTCTGGCAGCTGACGAGATTGATGAATTCTATAATTCAAATATGAGAGAATATCCTTTAATTGCGGTTCATATCCGTGGTAGTGATAAGGTTGTAGAGGTAAATTACCTTCAGAAAATTAACAGGAGATATCCGGCTGAGATCGATAAAATACTGAGAATATGCCCTAATGCAAGGTTATTCCTGATGACCGACTGCAGCGACATTTTGGAGCAGTATAAAACCTTATATCCGGATATTGTTATAAGTACTGAATGTAATAGAGTACTTCAGACCGGCAATGGCTCGCATTTTCAGGATTATGAAGATAAGGCACGAAAAGGTTTGGAGATTATAAAAGATACCTGGCTGGCAACAAGGTGTGACTACTTTATCGGTAACGGCTATTCCAATGTATCTCTGGCCATAACTGAGCTAAAGGATTGGAACAGCAGTAAGATAAAGCTTTTGTATTAGATTGGGAGGGTGCTTGATGCTGGATAAAGACAGACTAATTGAATTATATAGAACAATGCTCATTATAAGAAAGTTGGAGCTTAAAATTGCTGATGAGTATAAAAACGATGAAATGAAAACACCAATACATTTGTCCATCGGACAGGAGGCAGTTTCGGCCGGGGTATGTATAAACCTGAATAAGGAGGATTATGTTTTCGGAACCCATAGAAGCCACGCTCAGTATATTGCTAAGGGTGGAGATATCAAAAAAATGGTTGCCGAATTATATCTGAGAAAAACAGGCTGTTCCTACGGGAGAGGCGGCTCAATGCATCTGCTGGCTCCAGAGGTGGGAATACTCGGCTCAACAGCTATTGTCGGCGGTAATATCCCTTTGGGAACAGGTACCGCTCTTGCTTCAAAGCTATCAGAGGATGGAAAGGTGAGCGTAGTATTCTTTGGAGACGGTGCAGTTGATGAGGGTACATTTCATGAAAGCTTGAACTTTGCAGCTCTGAAAAAGCTGCCGGTTATTTATATTTGTGAAAACAATGCTTACGCAATAAACTCCCACCATATGGCACGCCACCCGAAGGATAACATTTACAGGTGGGCTGAAAGCTATGATATTCCCAGCTTCCAAATAGACGGGAATGACGTGATCAAAGTTTCAGAGTATGCTGAGAATGCAGTTGAGAGGTGCAGAAGCGGAGAAGGACCAACCTTTTTAGAATGTATAACTTACAGGTGGAAAGGTCATATCGGGACCGTCAATGATGTGGGAGAGGGGCAAAGAACCCAGAACGAATATGATTACTGGCTTGCAAAATGCCCCATCAGATGGTACACAAATTACCTTTATGATACAGGGCTCCTGACGAAAGCAGTTGAGAATACCATAAACAGTGAGATTGACAGTTTGGTGGAAGAGGCTTTTAAATTTGCGGTAAGCTCTCCCAAACCGGAGCCGAAAGAGCTTACAGAGTTTGTATATGTGTGAGCATAGTGAAAAATAAAGAGTGAATAGTGAAAAGTTGAAGTAATGTGCACAAGGGTTTTATAAGACGAGAAGCAGGAGGTAGAAAAAATGCCCTGGACTACCATAGAAGTTGAAAAACAGGATAGATTTATTATTGATGATGAGACGCAGTCGGGTAGGACCATATCATATAAGGATGCCATATTCGAAGCACTGGACCAATCAATGGCCAGAGATCACCGGGTTTTTATAATGGGTGAGGGTGTTGATGACGTTGCAGGAGTTTTCGGCACCACAAAAGACCTACATGAAAAGTATGGCAAGCAACGAGTATTCGACACACAAATAGCCGAAAACTCACTTACGGGTATCGCTGCCGGCGCTGCTATGGCCGGTTTGAGGCCTATACTTGTCCATGCCCGTATGGACTTTTTACTGCTCTCCTTTGATCAATTGGTTAATCATGCTTCCAAATGGAGTTATATGACGGGCGGAGAAGTAAGCGTTCCAATGGTGGTACGCACTATCAGCGCCAGAGGTTGGGGTTCGGGAGCACAGCATTCCCAGTGTATTCAGGGCATGCTTATGAACGTGCCGGGTCTAAAAATAGCTGTGCCGGCAACTCCATATGATGCAAAAGGCTTGATGGTTTCAAGCATTATAGATAATAATCCCGTTTTATTTGTTGAACACCGGTGGCTGTATAAAACAATGGGTAAGGTTCCCGATACATTGTATTCCATTCCCTTCGGGAAAGGTGCTGTAAGAAAAAAGGGCAGTGACGTAACCATCGTTGCAATATCCTATATGGTTATAGAAGCCTTAAAAGCAGCTCAGAAGCTGGAGGCGGAGAATATTTCTGTTGAGGTAATAGACTTAAGAACCATAAAGCCTATTGATGAAGATATTATTTTTGAGTCCCTTGCCAAGACTGGAAGGCTTATTATTACCGATACAGGAGCAAAGACAGGAGGGGCAGCCTCGGAGATAGCGGCTATTGTTTCTGAGAAAGCTCTTGGCTATTTGAAAAAGCCTATTGTCAGGGTTTGCTGTCCCGATACGCCGACGCCGACAAGCGACGTACTGGAGAAAGCGTATTATCCGGATGCCGATACTATTTGCATTGCAGTCAGAGAGATAATGAAGTAATCAGGAGGCAGAAGCAAGGAGCTAGTAGTCAACTTCATTATTCACTCACAACCAAATGCCATAAATAGTCAGTAAAGGGGGCAGGTACATTGGACAAAATAATTGAACAGGATTGCAGGGAGTATCTCGGACGAATGGACTTATCACCACTAATGGGGAAGACCGTTCTTATCACAGGTGCTAACGGCCTTATAGGAACTTATCTCATATACATGCTTCATCTGTCAAACCAGGAAAAGGGCACTGAAATCAATATTGAGGCCGTTAGCAGAAGTTCTCCCAATAAGGCCTTAAGTGAGATATTTAGTAACGGGTATACCTTCCGCTCGGTGGATTTGAACCTGCCCGATTCCCTTGACAGGCTGCAGAAGGCAGATTTTATTATTCATGGAGCAACTTATGCCCAACCGGGTAAATTCCTGAGAAACTACCTTGATACAATGCATCTTAACACAGTTGCTACTGAAAGGTTGCTCCAAAAAGCCAAAGCGGACAAGGCAGGCTTTTTGTTTATGAGTTCTTCAGAAGTATATGGAGAGCCTGATGCCGGGAGCATTCCAACTCCTGAGGAATTCCCGGGGCTATGCTCGCCGGTAAATATCAGGGCCATATACTCTGAGGCCAAGAGAATGGGTGAGACCCTTTGCTTTGCATATAGAAATTATGAAAATGTCAATGCCAAAATAGCACGGATATCCATGACCTACGGTCCAGGAGTCAGTGCAGGTGATGAGCGTGTTTTGGCACAATTTATCAGGCAGGCTTTAAGCAATAAAGAAATAGTTATGCTGGACAGCGGCAGTAAGGTAAGAACCTTCTGCTACATTTCGGATTGTGCGTTAATGCTGCTGAACATAATGCTGTACGGCACTGAACTGGTTTATAATGTGGGTGGAAAGGAAAACATCACCATAAGAAAGCTTGCAGAAGAGATTTGTGCAATCACCGGGAGCAAGCTTTCGGCACAAGAGAACTCCGGGCAGGCAGCTGCTGAAAAGGTTAAGGTTTCTCCACAACAAGTGCAGCTTGATATTTCCAGAGTCTGCTCGGAGTTCGGACTCGATAAATTTAAACCTATGAGTGAAGGACTTAAACGTACCATAGAATGGAACTCCAGTAATCTCTAGCAATAACTTTAGCAATAACTTTAGCAATAGCTCAAGGCCGGCCGGGTGTTTATAGATAGGATATGGGGTAATATAGGTCGCACTCACTGTACTGTTTATTACACCTTGCATAGTTTATCCGCTCAAAACTGAACCTTTGCTTAAGATTGAATTCAACATTAGGCATCCAGGTACTAAAAATATACTCCCATATGCCTGATAAGGTTTTTGAGGATATTTCTTCAGGCCTGTGCGGTCCCATATATGTAAAAACACCATATTTGTGAGGAAGAATATTCTTTACCGTCATGTCAGGGGGTACTATGCTGTTCAGATCAATCTGGACAGAGGGCTGATAAATTGTAAATTTCTCATCACTGGGAGGACATGTTGTCAAACCGATGTATACATCCTTTTCTACAGGGTTAAAGACCCTGAGTCTATGATTGTAGAAGAAATCAACTCCAAGTTTACTGGAGGTCTGATTTGCCAAGTTATCTTCAATGCCGACTTTATATTCAAGTCCGGCTAGCGAAAAAGCCGGCAGTACTGTTATTGATCGTAAGAAGACAAGCCCTTCTCCGGCACAATTCATAAAGTCTGCATTAAATCTGTCAAGTATCTCAAGCGGACGGGGAGTTCTCCTCCATTTTGCCGGAGTAATGCTGAACTCCTCCTTGAAGACTCTGTTATAAGTTCGTTCACTACCGAAGGAGTATTTTGAGGATATAAAGTCTATACTGTTCCGCTCATGAATCAGGTCACTGAGGGACTCGGCTATTCTTCTCCTACGAACATATTCCATCAAACCTGTGGAGGTAGCACCCTTCCATATCCTTAGAAGGTGAAACTTCGAAATATTTACGTTTTCAGAAATATTATCAAGATTTAACGGCTCCAACAGATTACTTTCAATGAAGTCAGTAGTTTCGTTTATTATTTGAAGAAGGTAATTATCCATAATTATGCCCATGCCCAGCATTTCGCGCAAGAACATCAAGAAACTATGTATTTCCTTGTTAGAAATGGTATTGGCTCGGTACCTCCTTTAGCCATTTTTATATATTTCCTTCGACATTAACCTCGCAAGCCACTTTAGTGGCTTTGAGTGACATAGCAGCCAAAAGAGTGGTACAAATATACACTTCAACAATGGTAAACTTCGCAATTTTTGTCCTGTTTTTACCAAGGGTGTTAAGTATAATCATACAATAACCCGCAGGATAATAACAATCTTTTTTTATTGAAGAAATTTTCTAATAACAGTGAACTCTAAAAAAACAAGCGAAGTAAATTTGTTGAAAGGAAGGTATATAAAAATGGACGAAAAAAGGCAGGCCGAATTAAAGAAAAAGTTTGATGAGGCGGTAGACAGTTTTGTTTGCAAGATAAAGGATGACCCGAACATAATAGCCGTAATTGTGTGCGGAAGTGTCGCTTACGATGTGGTCTGGGAAAAAAGTGATATTGATATGGCAATTGTGGTGCGTGATCAAAACCTAAAGAATTA
>JAEYNI010000201.1 GCA_023412635.1 Bacillota bacterium | reverse complement strand
ATATGATGAAACTTATTTCATGGAACGTAAACGGCCTAAGGGCATGTATGGATAAAGGGTTTATGGATTTTTTCAAGCAAACCGATGCAGATATTTTTTGTATTCAGGAAAGTAAGCTGCAGGAAGGACAGATTGAGCTTGAACTTGAGGGATACCATCAGTTCTGGAATTATGCTGTTAAAAAAGGCTATTCAGGAACAGCAGTGTTCACTAAAATAAAGCCAATATCCTCTTCCTGCGGTATCGGCATGGAGGAACACGACAATGAGGGCCGTGTAATAACATTGGAGTTTGAAAGATTCTATCTTGTTAATGTATACACTCCCAATTCTAAAAGAGAGCTTGCAAGGCTTGACTATAGAATGAAATGGGAGGATGATTTCCGCGTCTACCTGAAGCAGCTGGAACAGAAGAAGCCCGTGGTTCTGTGTGGGGACCTTAATGTTGCCCACAGAGAGATTGACTTGAAAAATCCCAAGTCCAATAGAAACAATGCGGGCTTTACCGATCAGGAAAGGGAAAAGTTCAGCCAGCTACTGGATAACGGATTTGTAGATACCTTCAGAACTTTGTACCCCGATAAAATTGAAGCATACACCTGGTGGTCTTACATGTTCAAGGCAAGAGAGAAGAACTCAGGTTGGAGAATAGACTACTTTTGTGTATCAGAATGCCTTAAGGACAGCATAAAAGATGCTTATATCTATGCTGATACCATGGGGTCAGACCACTGCCCGGTAGGGCTTGAGGTTCAAGTATAATCTTCGGCACATAGGCTCATTTAAAATTAATAGCTGAATTAATTTTTATAAGCTTCACATTCTGGAACCTTGAGATTAATACAAACTGTGTAGTTGATCTATCCTAAATAAAAGAAATTTTTAATACACAACGTGGATAAGCCTATTTTAAACATATACACATATTAGTCCACATTATCCACAGAAAACCTGTCCACATTATGAATAATTTGTGGAAAAACAAGAAATTATCATTAATATACAATGGTTTAACCTAGGTTTTACATTGATCGCTGTGGATAAATAGACTTTACTCACAGTGATTTATACTCACAGTGATTTTTATATTGTACTGTGAACGGAAATAACTTTAGTGTATAATAGCAGAGAAAGCAGCTAGTAATTTGTAAACTCAGTTTGGAGATAATATGTTTGAAGATATTCTAGGCACTATGAGCGGGGATTTTGATATAAAGCCCATTGAGGTAATGAATTTGCAGCCTCTGGTTTTAGCATATATAGGCGATGCTGTGTATGAAGCTTATGTTCGGACCATGCTGGTAGTTAATAAAAAGACTAATGTAAATATGCTTCATAAAATGTCTGTTAAATATGTAAAAGCAAAAGCGCAGTCCGACACGGTCAAACGTATTATGGACAAGCTGACAGCTGATGAACAGGATGTTGTCAGGAGAGGTCGAAATGCCAAGTCGGCAACAGTACCAAAGCATGCGGAAATTACCGATTATCGTTACTCTACGGGGTATGAGGCGCTTATTGGCTACTTGTATCTTATGAAACAAACGGAAAGATTGATGGAAATTTTGAGAATATCTGTTGAAGACAGCGGTCATGAAACAGCTGCAGGGGTTAAGCAGTCCGAAACTGAAAATTCTGCGCCTGAAGGACTTACCGAGGATAAGTAGACAGTATCATAAAGTATTATTAAACTAAATCGCTGGATTAAGCGAACGCTGGATTAAGCGGAATGGAGATTATATGGCAGGGGAAAGAAGAACAGGCAGTACACGCAGTGATAAGAAAGGTGCCTTTGGAAATAGAAAAGGCCCGGGTTTTGATTCGGATAAAAGGTATGCCGGAAAAAGAGGCCCACGTACAGATAAAAAAGCAGTTGAGTTTTCTTCTGAGAAGCGTATTCAAAGTGAGAAACGTATTCCAAGTGAAAAACGTATTCCAAGAGAGCCAAAAATGGATGTAGAGGTTCAGGAGGAACAGCTGGGGGATAATGACAAGCTCGAAGGTAGAAATTCCGTTATGGAGGCTTTAAAAGCCAACAGAACAATAAATAAATTATTCGTAATAAAGGGTGAACGCGAGGGCTCAATCAGACAGATTGTAGCTATGGCCAGACAGAAAGGCATAATTATAACAGAGGTTGAGAAAAGCGCTCTTGACAGTATGTCCACATCCAGGTCACATCAGGGCGTTATAGCTTTTGTTGCTGTCAAGGAATACGTGGAGGTTGACGATATATTACGAATTGCTCATGAGAAAGGTCAGCCGCCATTTATAATAATTCTTGATGAAATAACAGATCCCCATAACTTTGGAGCTATTCTGAGAACCGCCAATGCTGTTGGTGTACATGGCGTTATCATTCCAAAAAGAAGAGCTATCGGACTGACCTCGGCGGTATCAAAAGCCTCAGCAGGTGCTGTTGAATATGTTCCTGTGTCAAGAGTAACAAATATTTCCCAAACAATTGAATATTTAAAGAAAAATAATGTCTGGGTAGTTGGCACTGATGCTACAGGAGACAAGGCCTTTTATGAAAGTGACCTCAAGGGCCCGATTGCTCTTGTTGTAGGTAGTGAAGGAGAGGGAATGGGCAAGCTTATCCGGGATAAGTGCGACTTTGTTGTTAACATCCCAATGCAGGGAGAAATCAGTTCTTTGAATGCTTCAGTGGCAGGTGCGATTGTTATGTACGAGATTTTGAAGCAAAGGGGAAAGTCCTGATTATTAACTAACCATAGCCCGGGGAATGTCCGATTGTTGTCTTGATTTTCTGGACGAATATTGAGTCAGGGTAAAATTCCCAGGGTGAAGTAAAAGCTTGACATAAACCGGGTAGTTTCTTATAATTTAATATGAGTGTCTATCTCTATTTTTACCATTCTTTAACAAGCCGAAAAGTGGGGGCAACTGTATTGGAAACAAACGTGAGGGCAGAGGTCTATCAAACTTATACCGGAATGATAGACGAGGATGTAATACATGAGGCAAAGGCTGGTAATGAAAAAGCGCTGGAGTATCTTATCAATAAGTACAAAAGCTTTGTTCGGGCAAAGGCC
>JAEYNI010000144.1 GCA_023412635.1 Bacillota bacterium | reverse complement strand
ACTTCGAGAGGAACTGGCCGGATGGAAGAATATTAAGAAGCTTATTACAGCAGAGAGTTCTTCTGTTATCGGGATAGACAACGATGGAGGTATACACTTCGCAGGTTACATGGGTAGTAGTGATTATAAGGACACTTTCATCAAAGCTTTTGCCAAATGGACAGACATAGTAGACATAATTCTCCTGGGACCTGTTGCTGTGGGATTAAGGACTGATGGGACGTTGGTGACTGTTGGAGAGGAAACTGATTCATATTATGTTGATAGAACAAAATTAAGTAATTGGAAAAATATAGTACAAATCTCTTCAGGTCGTAATCACGTAATTGGCTTGAAAGCCGACGGGACGGTTGTAGGAGTCGGAACTCCGGAATTCAGAAATTATGGTCAATATAAGGTGGGAAAATGGAAGAATATCAGGGAAATAGCTGCGGGAGAATACTATAGCGTTGGACTTCAAGAAAACGGAAAATTAGTTTTTACTGGTGAGAACCCTGATGGACAGGGAAATATATCAACGTGGAAAAATCTAAAGGTACCTCCCAAAAAGCAATTATCAAAAGCCAAGCAGCTTCCGGTTAACCAATTAAGTCTCAACCTTGAGGGGAAGCCCTTGGATAAGGTTAAGCCGTATTATGACGAATTAAACAGAATTCAGGTTCCCATAAAGGCTTTCAGTGAAGAGCTGGGGGCTAAAGTAACCGTTGGAAGCGGAAACAGCAGTATGGATATTACCTTGAATAACAGAAAGATAAAGTTCACTAAAGGAAAACAGCAATACAAGGTTAATGATCTTATAATAGATATGGATTATGACACTCTTGTTATCGCAAAGAATAATACATTATATGTCCCGGTGAATTTTATCAGCCAGGCCTTGGGCTGTGATTCCAGCTATGATCCCGCGACAAAAACAGTTACAATAATTCCTATAAAAAGAAAGGCTATTCCTTATACTTTGGTGGGTGCTAAAGCATTTACCGGAAAAACCAGAAAGGTCGGCCCATTTACCTGTCCTGAACGTGAAGATGCGAATTTAGCAATATACAAGAGCAGTGATGAGCGAATAGAAGTAAAGATGTCAGTCGAGCCTATGTCGACAGATCCAATAGACAAGCAGATTGATGAACTGGCCAACATTTTGGTTCAAAAGGTAGATGAAAAAGTTGTACGTCAGATAATTGAATATATTATGCCAAAAATAACTGCCTATACTGAGAACGAGGACAGAACCTACGAGATTTGGAATGCTTACATATTCGACAAAAAAAGCGGCAGATATATTGAGATTGAAGAGGGCGGGTTTGTTGGAATAGATATTAATTATACTTCTGAAGCACGAACGAAAAATATTAAGAATTGGCTGAAATAGACAGTATACTGATTATCATCATTGATGTAGTTCAATGATGATAATCAAATAAAATATTAATCCTTAGTTCGGCGGAATTTAAGGTTATCAAAAGATTACCTGTGATAGGGGGAGAATGGTGAGTAAAAAGCATAATTTTGCGTTTCTTTTTGCTTTACCAGCATTGCTGATAGTTTGCATGCTGCGATTACCGGTTGTGTTGTATGGAGTGATTTTGCCCTTTAAGGCATTCTCTATGTTTGAGGGGTTCTCTGGAAGTCCATGGGTAGGACTGGATAATTTTAGGGTACTGTTGGCATTAGAGCAACATTTATTTGCTTTGGTCAATACTCTTTCAATTAATGTGATTTTACTATTGCTTATTATCCTCTTATCCTTTGTTATTAGTTTGTCCCTTTCTAAAATTAAAACTACTTGGGTATATAGAGCTATATGCATATTTATTACAATACCTTTGTTCATACCTCAAATGTATTGGATTGTACTTATAAATAAGGTTTTCGGTATCAATGGCTGGATGAATGTCTCAAATGTAGAACCCAAATTATATCTGGGAGATTCGGAATTTGTTCGATGGTTGTATATTGTTGTAGAGGTAATCCGATGGGCGGGCTTACTTGCTGCAATGATTTCTTACTCAGTCAGAAAAGCACCTCGACGGAAAAGGCTGATTACAGCTATAAAAGTTGAAGTATCGATAGTTTTGATCAGCGTTGCGTTCATTCTATTAACAGATTTTGAAATGCTTCATCCTTTAGTTAATCCATTAATTTACGAGACAATGGATACTATCACTTTATTCAGTTACAGAACAGTAATAATGATTGGAGATATATCTCTGTCTGGGAGCGTATGGTTCATCCAATTCCTGTACTGCTTTCTGGTGCTTACTGCTTTGTTTTTGATTGGGAGAAGATTTATTAAGAATTCTTTGTTTCCAAACAAAGAACAGGAACTTTTGGAACTATCATCGGACCAGCCCATATATAGTGACAGAAGGTGGACGAAGTACGCAGCCGCACTTGTTTACGGGATCTATTCACTCATGCTTATCATTATAATGCTATTAATGGCTTATTCGGTTTTTGACCAGGTAAGTCATATGTCAAATGATATGTTCATTCCATCATCTAGCGTTTATATAGTACTTGCTTTTATTACTTCCATCATTGGTATCATTCTTTCAGTACTACTTGCATATCCTCTTACAGGTCCATCTACATTGAGTAAAAAGCTCTATACAATATTGCTTCTGTTATTTATTGCAGCAGGACAATTTGGATTTCATGAATACTTCTTTATAAGGTCACTTGGTATGATAAATACACATTTTCCAGTAATTATAACAGGTATGTTTAGTCCTGTCAGCGTTATTATACTTGGAACCTATGCCAATCATAAAACTGCAGATATCTCCGTTGGCTTTGGAAAGTACCTGTATAGCATTTTACCGGCAGCTGTAGCTGTTTTTATTGGGAGTCTTTTGCTGATTATGGACTCATACACCAGTTCATATATTTATATGTCTGAGCCACAGCTATTCTCACCAACATTTCAGATTGCAAAGAGTTTAAGTTCAATTAGCCCATAAAAGCAAATCCTTATCTATAATATGCTCATATGATATTAGTCTCCAATACAAAGTTTGATATAAAATTAACAATAATATATACTTAAGTAAGATGCTCTACATAAAACGTGAATCACAACATTATGTACACAGAGTAATTAATTTTTTATTAAATGGAGGAGTAAGATATGAGAGGTTATGCTTTTATTAAGCCAGGAAAAATTGAGTATGTAGAGAAGC
>JAEYNI010000052.1 GCA_023412635.1 Bacillota bacterium | reverse complement strand
AGAACCAGAATGGCCTCCTCAAATAAATTTGAATGAATATCCCTCAAAATTATTACTTTCTTAGACTTTCCATAAAACATAGTATCCTCCAAAGAACTCTGATTATGGGTAGTTTGTGGAATTTTATCATTTTTATACATAGTATTTATGTTTCTCAAAATTATTTGGACCTCCATATCTTTGATACCAGTACAAGCATGTCATCTTCAGGTTCTTTGTCCGGACAATGGCTCAACGCTGCATCCATCAAATCATCTGCCATTTTTTGAGGATTTTTTGTATCCATGTTCTGTAAAAGGTTTTGCACTTCCTTTACGCTGTCCTGACAATGTTTGAAGGAATCAATAATCCCATCAGAAAGCATTATTACAAAATCTCCGTTATTAACCTTTTTATGTATCAGTTCAACTTCCACCTCGCTAAGTATCCCTGCCGGTAAAGTAGCTGCTCTTAAGGCCTCCACATAGTCCTCTCTTTTTATAAAGGTTGGAGCTGCTCCCACCTTGCAGAATTCCACCTCTCCTTCGTAAAGATCCATAACAGAAATATCAATAGTTGCAAAGGAATCATCGGTGGATCGTAAAACCAGTATAGAATTAATTAACTTAACGGTTGTATCCTTATCAAAGCCTGATTCCATAAATTGTTCTATTAGGCTTACTGTCGCCTTGCTCTGCATGCACGCTTTATATCCCGTTCCCATACCGTCACTCAATGCTGCGATATATTTTCCGTCCCCGGTATTTAGAAATGTATAATTATCTCCGGAAACATACTTTTCATTTTTGGCCATTCTTGCCACACCTGTAATTACCTTATATGTTTCCTCTTCAACCAACTTAACAGTGCAAGTATTGGTTTTTGTATTAAGCCCGCATTCACTGCCGTCCTTTACCATCTTTCGTCCAACTACCTCTGTTACGATTTTCTCAACAATTCCTATGCAATTTCTTTTTCCACCGCAGCCTTTATAGGATAAAGTCATTTCATATTTTTTGTATTTGTTCTCGCATACTACGGCATCGGCATTTTTTACACCAGCCTTTGTCAACTCGAGTATAATCTGATTTTCGAGATCATCCTTGAAACTGATATCGGTGTTTAGTTCGTTGGCCAGGTTTGAAATTATTATTGACATGCTTTTTAACTGCTGGGAAACAAGGCCTCTGCTCTCCCCAATTTTGCTTCTCCAGACCATATCAACCTTAAACAGCTCAAAAACATTATTAACTGCCTGAACAAAATCATCAACCCTCTCACACCTCTCAAGAAAATACTGAGGAATATCACTTTCCTCAATCCAACCCTTACCGTCAAGCTTTTCAACTATTTTAAACATTATTTGGTAAGTGTTACAGAAGTTATGTTCCCAACAATGTGCACAAAGGCTGCACTCCTTGCAAACACGGTCAGCCACTCTGTCAAATATGGCTGTTATATCATGCTTTTCTGTCACTGCTTTTGTTTCTGAAATTTCATCAAAGGTCTTGGCCATTTCGCAGAAAGCCTTTGAAAACTTATTTAATTTATCAACGGTTATCTCCTTAATTCTAACACTATAACCTTTCTTATCGCCTTTAGCAGCTAAACTCTTATCGAACTTTGTTACAACTGCATCCATAACCTTTGCAGGAATAAGCATAAACAAAGCAATGGAAACGATAATTTCATACAAATATAGCAATACCTCTGTAGATCCATTTGTATAAAAGGTCAGCAAGGCATTACCCATAAGGACACCTACACAGGAACCGATTTTCCCCATATTTCTTAAAATACCCGCAAGCAATCCACAAAAAGCATATGAAGCAATAATAATGGGTGAAGAACTGGATGATATGCTTATTACAGTTCCGACTATTACTCCTATGGCAGCACCATTTCCAGCACCCGTCCTATAACTGAAAATGAGTATTATCAAAATACACAGTATATTTTTCAGACTGACCCCGAGTATATTCCAATCCCCCAAGCCTCCTACCGCAAGAGCACAGGCAATGGCAATACTCAGAATTTCTTCGTTTGTAAGCTGGTACCGTCTGGAGGGATTCCCAAGCACCTCCAGTACATTTTTAAACACAAATACCAGAGCGAAAATTACACAACCGTTAATAATGGATTTTATAATGTCATACATTAAGAAGCCCTGTAAATATGTCAACAGCATTTCTGGTATAAGAACACCTATAAGAGCTATTATACCGACTCTTAAGGGTGACCCTGTGCTCTTTTTGAAAGGTATGTTTATTGCATTAAAAAGCAGCATTGCTACAACTGCTGTATATATCTGTACCGTTGCGCCGGAGGTTAACATTCCGGCAAATATTGCTATCGAAATCATTATTCTGTTAATATTCAGACCCAAGGTTGCTGCGTATAGTGCAATACCAAAAGGCATTAGCCCTCCCAGCAGTGATATTCTGCCCAACAAAAAGGCTGCAGGCAAAATAATAAGATTTGTTTTATTAAGATAATCCAATACAGCTGCGGCTTTACTGGACTTTCCGGTATGTTGAGCTGCTGAATTATATCCCCCGTTTTTTTTGTATGGAAGCATTTCTGACTTCATTTGTATGACCCCCTGTGTTTGTCTTGTGTTAACTTGGCCCTGTCATTTAGCATGCAGAATGATTATAATTCAGTAACGGGAAAATTTTCTGTCAATTTATGGCAATTACTATTAATATAATTTTGACAGGTATCCGCAAAAACCCTTATAAATTAAACATAAATTAAACTCTTTAGGGCTTGCCTCAATAGAAAGAGTAAAGTTAGTCCGCTTATATTCTGCCGTCTGTTGTCGAAATGTTTTTTAATGAATCTACGGTTTTTTACTGACCTATTAATGAAAAAAGACCCCTTTTGGGGTCTCTTAATTTGAAAAATTTATATAGCATGCCTATTATGTTTGCAAATCCTATAATACAATTATATAAGTATCAATCAGCCTGGGGTTCAACCACGGGCTCATAATTCATCTCGCTCTTATGAACTTTTACTAACTGCTTTTTAAAAATCAGACCAAAAAGGAATCTTACAAGGGGCTGTATAAAAAACAGCTGTGAGAAAAATGCGAACGGGAAATTGAAGACAATTTTCTGTAACCACTGTGCAAGAAAACAACCTTTTGAGATTTAGTTGTCGGCATAAAAAGTAAATCCACCCTTTCTTTTCTTGATTTACCCCCTTGCAATCCTTACTAAAGAACTTTTGGCAACAAAAAAGACACATCAGCCCTTGTACCGTAATCAGATTTACGTGTAAAGCACCAAATGTGTCGTTTCATTTATCTAACATTGATATGTTCTAATAATATAGGCGGCATCAGCTTCATCAAAGGTCAGCTTTGCTCCAATATTCTATAGCTTCAAGAACCTATAGCTTTAAGAATTCTTTCATTGCATTGCTGACCTCCGCTGCCATTTCCTCATTTTCCATTTCACAGAAAATTCTCAGAAGAGGTTCTGTACCCGAGAAACGGGTTATAATCCAGCCACCGTTTTTAAAATATACTTTTACGCCGTCCATATAGCTGACCCTGTCGACCTCATAATTGAAGGCAGGCAGCTTTTTCTCGTCAAACAGCAGCTTCATAAGGCGGTCTTTCACTGAATAACTAAACTTAAAATCCTTCTCTGTCATATAGGAGCAGCCGAAGCTCTGATGAATCTCTTCCAGCAGCTGTGATAGACTCTTTCCTGTTACACTGAGCAGTTCTATAAGCAGGCTGGCTGCAAATATACCGTCCTTGCCGCTGATATGCCCCCTTATAGTTAGTCCTCCGCTGCTTTCTCCGCCGATAAGGCAATCATATTTCTCCATATTCGAGCTTATATGCTTAAATCCAACCGGAACTTCATAGCAGGTTTCTCCGAAGCCCTGTGCAATTCTGTCCAGCAGATGTGTAGTTGCTACATTGCGGACAACCCCTCCGGTCCACTTCTTGTATTTCAACAAATAGTAGTACAGCAGCGCCAATATGCTGTTGGGGTGGATAAAGTTACCCTTTTCGTCAATTATCCCAAGCCTGTCGGCATCGCCGTCAGTGCCTATTCCCAGGTCGTAGCCCTTTTCCACCACCATATCCTTCAGGCGCTGCAGCGTGTGAGAGCTGGGGGATGGGAGTCTGCCTCCAAAAAGTGTATCGTGCCTGTCGTTGATTATATCCACTTCACATCTTGCAGTTATCAATATGGTTTGAAGTGAGGTTTTAGATACACCGAACATTGGATCAAGAAGTATTTTAAGGTTTCTGCCCTTTATAGACTCCATGTCGATCATATTGATAATGGTGTCAATGTACTTATTAAAAGGATCAATTATTCTGATAAGCCCTTTTTCAATACCGCTGCAGAAATCTACTGTCTTTACACCACCTGCTATCCTGCTGTATTGGTAGCTACAGTCAACATCCGCATCGTTGTAGCTGTTCATACTGCAGTTTATATTCTCTATATGCCTTTCAATATTGGCTGTTACCTCTTCAGAGGCATCCCTGCCTCCTCTAGAAAATACCTTTATTCCATTGTAGTCAGCAGGGTTGTGGCTGGCAGTGACAGCTGCACCGTAATATGCATCTGCTTTGTCCACTGAAAACATCACCAGCGGTGTAGGCGCCACCTTTTCTATAAAGAGAACCTGTATTCCGTTCCCCGCAAGAACCTCGGACATCCACTTTGCAGCCTTGTCTGAAAGGAATCTTCTGTCATAACCTATAACAAAACCGTTTTCGGTACAGTTCTGCTCAATCATCATGTTTGCAACGGCCTGTGTCAGCAGTTGTACATTCAGTTTAGTAAACTCCTCTCCAATAATTGCCCTCCAACCACCAGTTCCGAATTTAATCATATGTCCTCCTTATCCCATCACAACCTCAACCTCATTAACAGTCCCTTCAGGCTGGGGAGGTATAGTGTCCTTTAATATCTGACCGTTCAATTTGATATACTTGATTCCCTTTTGCACATGGTCAGGATTTTTTACATTGATTTTATATTCTGCGCCTCTCCAGCTTCTACTGGCCTCGAAGCCCTCCCAGCTTTCAGGTATGCACGGGTCAATTATCATTCCGTCGAAGGATAGTCTTATACCCAGCATGTACCTGGTTGCAGCAAAGTAAGACCAGCCTGCGCTTCCTGTAAGCCATGGGTGTCTTGCTCTTCCATGAGCGGAATGATCTCTTCCCATAATAAACTGGCAGTAGGAATAGGGTTCTGCTTCACGAATCTCTATCATATCATTCTGATTATAAGGAAGCAGCGCATTGTAGAACTTCATAGCTTTGTCGCCTCGTCCCAGCTTGCATTCGGCAACCCAGGCCCATGGATTGGGGTGGCTGAAAATAGCTCCGTTTTCCTTGACTCCCTTATAAACTCTTGTAACAAAACCAATATCATCATTAATTTCGGTAAATGAGGGACTGTTCAGATGAATACCAAATTCAGAGTAAAGATATACATCAACTGCATTCATACAGGAAATAGCTCTTTCCTTACCTGCCACTCCTGAAACTACAGCCCAGGTATTTGATTCCAAATGAACTTTTCCTTCCTTGCTCTCCTTTGTGCCTATCCTATCACCTTTTGCAGTGATACCTCTTATGTACCATTGTCCGTCCCAGAGCTCCCTTTCACATGAGTTTCTAACCTGCTCAGCCAGCTTGCCATACTTCTCCGAGTCCTCCTCTTTGCCAACAAATACCGCAGCTTCAATAAAGGCTTGTAAAGCCCAGTAGTGCAAAAAGGAAACCATGGCACTCTCGCCGCCACCCAGATTCAAGCAGTCATTCCAGTCGGCGCGCAGACCCTTGCAGATACCTGTTGCTCCTACCTGCTCGGCCGAGAAGTCCAGAATACGTTTCATATGTTCATAGACTGTCGCCTCGCCGCCGTCTGCGAAGGTCACCATTTCGTCCAAAAGGGCTACTTCTCCCGTTTCCTTTATGTATTCACAAATTGCCGGCACAAGCCATAAAGCATCATCCGAGCAGGTATCCTTCAATCCGTGAATCATATTAGACAAATCGGGTTCTGGAACAATTGTAGGCGACTTGGCCTTAGGCTTATTTTTCTTTTCGGGATCAAACCAGTCCGGGTCGAAAAGGTGCAGCCCATATCCCATATTTACTTGTCCTCTGAGAAGTTCAATTATTCTTTGACGGCACTTAACGGAATTTGAGTGCGGAATACACATAACATCCTGTGCAGTATCCCGGTATCCCAAACCTGTTCTTCCTCCCACCTCAATAAAGGAGGCAAATCTTGACCAGACTACATTGGTTTCAGCCTGATACAGATTCCAGATGTTAAGCATGGTATTCATACCTTCGTTAGGTGTATTGACCTGAAGAACTTTTAATTTCTTATCCCAGTAATATTTTAATTGAGAAAACGCCTTATCGACATTTTTAAAATCCGAATACTTTTCCTTAATTATTTTCCCATTATCTCTGTTGCCTTCACCCAGCATATAAATTATTCTTGCCTCTTGACCGGGTTCAAGCTCAATTCGTTTATGAAGAGCACCGCAGTGATTTCCTCCAAGCTCGCTGCTTCCCGAACACTGTCCTGCCTCAACTGCCGCAGGATTGGTTTCTGTTTTGTATGAACCAATGAACTTATCTCTAAGGCAGTCAAAGCTATCAGGTTCAAAATTGGAAGCAAAATATTGATAGGCTCCCGGCTCATAAAAGAGATCATATTCTATAATGCCATCCTTGTAGCTTGAGCCTGAGCAGTATAGACTCATCTGGAAGTTCTGATTATCGATCTCTATCTGATGAAAGGAAAATTCAAAGTAGGAAAAAATACTTAGCTTTCTTTTTCTGCCGGAGGTGTTTTTCAGCTTGACATCCCATAGCTCCACATCGTCTTCTATCGGAATGAACAACGTTTGTTCAGCATCAATATTACTGTATGTACTGCTGAACTTTGAATAAGATAGACCATGCCTGCACTGGTAGTGCTTCAAATCCTTGCCGACAGGCTGCCAGGATACCGTCCAGTAATCTCCCGTCTCATCATCCCGCAAGTAGACATAATGTCCAGGCCGATCCATGGGAATACTATTGGGTCTGAAACGGGTTATTCTATGATGCTGAGCACTCTTATAAAAAAGGTAGCCGCCCGCGTTATGAGATATAACAGCACACATATCCTTAACACCGAGATAATTGGTCCATGAAACCGGGACGTCAGGCCTTTCAATTACATACTCTCTATTTTCATTGTCAAAATAGCCGTATCTCATTAGATACCTCCAAGCTTTAAAGTTTAAAATAGATAAAATTGATATGGATACTATTGATTTAAATTAAAATTGATATAGATAACATTACTATTAAAACTTCTAACCGATATCAAAGGGAAAATTTTATCCTTTGACCGCACCTGCTGTCATACCTTTGATTACATATTCCTGAGATATAAAGTACAGTATCAATACGGGCAGTACGGTTATGAATATAGCTGCCATCATTGCGCCGTAATCTGTACTGTATAAGCTCTGAACCTGTGAGATCAGTACTGTAACTGGCATGTTTCTCTTGCTGAGATAAACAAGAGGAGTGAGCAAATCATTATACGACCACAGGAATTCCATAATACCAACTGAAACAAGAGCAGGTATCGTAAGTGGAATAGTAATCCTTCTGAATATGCCAGGGATGCTGCACCCATCTATTAAAGCGGCTTCCTCCAGTTCTTTGGGCAGTCCTGCCATAAAGCTGGTCAGCATAAGAATGGCAAAATTCATTAACCCTGCAACCTGCGGAATTATTACCGTAAGGTATGAGCCCTGAAAACCTTCAAATATATCGCCGATGTTTTTCATAATTACGAAGTTTGGAACTATTACAGCAAACTGCGGTATAAGCATACTTGCAACAAGATATGCCTTTACGGCCTTTGTAAAACGGAAATTAAATCTTGCAAGAACAAATGCTGCCATACTGCCTAAGATCAGAATTAGAAGCAACGTGCTCCCAGACATTATCAAGCTATTTTTAAAGCCTCTGAATATATTATTCTCTGAAAACCTTTTTAAGGTTTCGAAATTCTGAAGTATTGTTCCACTATCAAAGTAAGCCTTTGGCAGAGAAAAAGCACTGCCGATTATTTCATCATTATTTTTGAATGCGTTGATAAATATCCACAACAGAGGTGCTATCGTTGAAACGGCCCATAAGGACAAAACTATATAAGTTATGATTTTGGAGCCTTTTATTCTGAAGACACCTCTTACAGGTATCAATTTGCTTTTATCTTCCATATCTGCTCCGCCTCTCTAATAAAGTTGTTCTTTTTGCTGCGCCAGTTTATTTGTAGCAACGTAGATAATAAGTCCAAGAGCTATAATCAATACTGAAATTGCACTTCCATAGCCCTGGTTATTATACACAAAGGCCTGCTGATACTGATAGGTACTTAGTAATTGGCTTGAATCCAATGGCCCGCCGCCAGTCATAACATAGACTATGTCAAACACCTTAAGGGAACCTGCTATTACCAAGCCAAGAGATGTAACTATAACTTCCTGGATCATTGGAATAGTAATATAGACTGCCTTCTTAATGCCAGTGATACCATCCAGGTCTGCCGATTCATATATATCTGTCGGAACATTGGCAATGGCTGTAAGGAAAATTACGAAATAGAAACCGACGTATTGCCAGAGCACCGGAATCAAGACCAGATACATGGCGCTTTTCTCAGTTATCCAGTTGATCTTTTCAAATCCGAAAGCACCAATTATGCTGTTCATCAAACCGTAATCGTATTGGAAGGCCAGATAAAACATAAGACCTATAGCTGAACCGGATATAACTACAGGAAAGAAATAAACCATTCTGAAAAATTTAAAACCGCTTTTTATTGAATCAACCAGAACAGCAAGGATAATTGCAATTCCTATCTCTACAAGCACACACCCAACCAGAAGTATCAGGGTATTAATCATTGATTTCCCAATGATGGAGTCAGTAAACAGTCTTTGGAAGTTTTCCAGACCTATATAATTAAACTTAAGTGACCATTCCGAATAATCGGTAAAGCTATATTGAATTGTTTTACCCAGTGGATAATAAAGAAAGATTGTAATCAGAAGTATCGCTGGAGAAAGAAACAGAAATAGATATTTTTTGCTTTTGAGTACCATATGGCCTACCCCCTATCGCCTTATTATATAGAAACATGGTTTAAGAACCATGTTTCTATATAAATTTAACTGTTGTAATGTTTATTTTACAAGCTTTTGAGCTTCTTCCAGCAATTGAGTTGAAGTCTTCTTACCAGCCATAACATAAGGGAGGTTTTTCCAGATATGTGTAAATGCCTGCTGACTCATTGTGTCACCTATAGGGCCGGTAACAACCTTGGCATTGTTAAGCATCTGAATACCATCATTGAACAATGGAGTTGCACCTTCTACCTGACAATTTATAGCTGGAACACCGCCAACCATAAAGAACTTTCCAGCTCTCTCAGGTGAAGTAATCCATTTAACGAATTTTACAGCCTCTCCGTTTGAATCCTTGTTTCCTTTATTGGTAACATACCAACCGGTACTGAAGCCGGATATTGTTGATGTAGGATCAGCTTTTCCTCCAGGGAGAAGATTGACAGGCATAACGGATGTCTTTTCTCCTTCAAGGGCTGCTGCAGACCATGAACCTGATATAAACATAGCTGCCTTTTTATCCTTCATTAACTGCTGGCATGCAGTCTGCTTGATAGTTAATGCATCCTTGGAGAATGCTTTCTTTTCATATAGTTCCTTTATTCTGTCGAGAGCAGGTGCCCATGATTCGTCAAATGGCTTATCATGGCCTTCTTTTCCGCCCATAGAGAGTAAAAAGGTTTCAATTAAGTAATGAGGTTCCTCAGAAAATGAGCAAGCTATAGGAGTAATATTGAGCTTATTGAAGGCATCAACAGCTGCAAGCAGTTCATCCCAGTTTGTTGGAACTTTTATGTTATTTGCATCGAAAAGGTCCTTATTATAGTACATTCCTTCCCAGAAGCCTATGTATGGGAGAGCATACTGCTTTCCATCATACTTTACATAGTCAAGAGCTCCCTGTCCGAAGTTCTTGCTCCATTCTGTATCCTTGGAGAGTTCATCTTCCCAAGTCATAAGTTCGCCTGAAGTTACCAGTGGTTTACCGATTTCACCAGTAAAAGCATACGCTACTGCTGGTTCGTTTCCTGATGCAAAGTCTGTATTGATTTTAGTTTTAAAAGCATCTGAAGCAGCTGGAGTCGAGTCATCTATGATCTCAACATTTGGATTTGCCGCAACAAAATCCTTGATTGCTTCCTGCCAGGCTGCTGTCCATGTGTCACCGCCTGTAAAAAATGAAGATGCTCTGAATTTAACCTTTTCTACAGGCTTTGTTGATTCGCTTGCAGCCGCTGTAGTTGACGGGGATGTTGATTCTGAAGTTGCAGCCGGTGTCTCAGTACTGCCACATGCAGCAAACAGTGAAACGGTCATTGTTGCAGCCACCATAGCAGCTACTGTTCTTAAACTCTTCTTCATTAATAAATCCTCCTTAAAATTAGTTGATATCATTACTGTAAATAAGGTCCCTTATGTAAGTTCGTTTTTAAGGTCCTTGGTGATATCTTACTTGTATTATATTTTCTACTCAGCTTTTTTTGAATGAGATAATCTTGGTATTAATTGTTTAATTTTGGCATAGTAAAATTTTTCTAAAGGATTTTCATATATTTATGTATAATACTACAATATCAAAATATTGTTTTCTATAACGCAGTAAAGTCTGTCATTACTTTTAGCAGACTATATCTGAAGTCTACTCAGTATCGGAAAAAAGTATCATGTTATAACATCCTATAAATAATTAAGGTGAACAATGATTAATTTACTGATAAGAAAAATATCTTCTAGGATAACAATTAAAGCAAAGCTGGTAATTATTTGCATAATATTTTTATGTTATCCAACTGTCATAATAGGCTTTTTCGGTTATAAGAATGTCTCTGAAAATCTAAAAGAAAAATCTTTCAACTATTCAAAGGCCACCATTGATGAGCTTTCCATGATATTCTCAGAGCAGCTTGAATCTCTTAGAGCCTTTTCCTTTCAAATTTTATATGACAATACCATTTATGAAGCAAACAGTGAGATTGAGCTGGACAAGAATGATTATTCCTGGGAGGTAAACTTCAACAAGTATCTTAAGGCCAATCTCTATTCAAAATATGAGTTTTCAGAGTTATCAGTCTACTTTACCTCTACAGAGAAGCTGTATCAGGTAAGCAGGACAAATACCTTAAACACCTCCCCCGCCTATATCAGCACTGATTTATACAATCGGGCTAAAGCCGGCAAGGGTGCTCCTGTTTGGGTTGTTGAACCTAAGGACAGTGGAACCCAGGAAATTTTTCTGACCAAGCTTGTACTTTCTCCAAGCGGCAGCGGTAGCGAAATCGCACTAATTGTATTTAAAATTGATCAGTTGGAACTGTTTAAAATCTTCAAAAACTTTGAGCACACTATGAAGCACGATTTAAGTGTATTAAGTTCAAACAATATTGAGATTTACAGCTTCAGCACAGGAAAACAGAGCATTGACCTGTCAAAATTACAGCTTAAAGGCGATACTAAAGAAATATCAGAAGCCAGAATAGGCAGCGATACTATATATTTAATATGTAAAATCATAAATCCATCTGATTGGAGGCTGGTGATAAAAATTTCATCGAATGAGCTTTTAAAAGATGTCAAAAGTGATGCAAGCATTATCATAATCCTTTGTCTTATAGGACTTCCTATAATTCTAATGCTGATTAACTTCCTGTATATTGATCTTATTCGTCCATTAAACCTACTTATTAAAAAAATGTTAATGATCGAGAAAGGAACCATTGGAGTTACAATAGATATTAACCGTACCGATGAAATGGGCTACGTTATAAGATCCTTCAATAACATGTCACAGCAGATTTATACCTTGATAAACAAGGTGCTTAAAGTACAGCTTGCGGCAAAAGACGCTGAAATAAAGGCTTTACAGGCTCAAATCAACCCCCACTTTCTATATAACACATTGGAAACTATCAACTGGAAGGCAAAAATCAACGGAGTTGAGGAAATAAGCGAAATGGTAGGAGCACTATCCTGTATAATTGACGCCAATCTAAACAGGAGTGGAGAAAATACTATTGTACTCCAGAAGGAAATTGAATATATAAAAAATTATAATTTAATAATATCAAAGCGTTTCGGAACCAAAATATCCTTTGTTATGAACATTTCCGAGAATACCCTAAGATGTAGGATTCCAAAGCTGATAATTCAGCCCCTAATTGAAAACTCTGTCTATCATGGACTTGAAATGAAAAAGGGTGGAGGAACTATAGAACTGAACGTTTATAAGCAAGATGGAATTTTATATATAACTGTCAGTGATGACGGTTTGGGAATTGCCCCTGATACTTTGTCCAAATTAAAGGCAAAAATGGATGAAGATATTTATAACAACATTGATAACGGAGTGTGTGATAATTCCAAAATAGGTGTCATAAATGTCCACAGACGCTTAAAGCTTCTCTACGGGGATGAGTACGGCTTAAAAATAAGCAGTAGACTACGTGAAGGAACTTCTATTATGATAAGAATTCCTGTTGAAGAATAATTTCTTGATAAGAGTGATACACAGTTAATTT
>JAEYNI010000381.1 GCA_023412635.1 Bacillota bacterium | reverse complement strand
AGGACATTGATGGGAACAGAGCCTGACATATGTGCTGTGATTTTACATTCCATGGGTGCTGATTTAATAGGCACCAACTGCTCCTTCGGCCCGGAATATATGTTGGAAATAGCTGAAAAATACCGGAGTACCGGACTGCCTTTCAGTGTAAAACCCAATGCCGGCTTACCTGAGATTATTGACGGTAAACAGGTTTTTAAGGAAACGCCCGAGGGGTTCACAAGACTGGTTCCAGAATTTATTAAAAACGGTGCAAGACTTCTTGGTGGCTGCTGTGGGACTACTCCTCAGTATATAGCTGAGGTAGCAAAGCTAATAAGAGAAACAGGTTCCGAAATTTCAACGGACAAAAAGAAGCTTGATGTGGACTATATTACTTCCACCTCTCATAAGATAGCCTTTGAGTCGATAAAATCAGCCAAGTTGGGAAGAATAGATGCTGGTAAGGATAAATTTCTAAGAGACTCCTTAATAGGCGGAGACCTTGGTTCGATTACCGATTCTGCCATGGAACTTTTGGATGAAAAATGCGATATTGTTTTAATAGATATTGACCGGATAAACTCAATGGATACTTTACTTTTGGCTAAGGTAGTTAAAGAAGCCCAAACCTACCTTAAGCAGCCATTTGTTCTAAAATCAGACAGCATTGACGCTCTTGAGGCAGCATTAAGAATATATAAAGGAAGAGCTGGCTACATAATGCCTGCTGGAACAGATACAATGCCTGCTGGAACAGGTAATTCAACGCCTGTTATTAAAGCTGCCAATTTACTTGCTAAATATGGTGCTGTTGACTGTGGAGGTTTAATAAATAATGAAAAATAGTTTTATTACGGCATTAGCCGGTTACTTTATAGAAAAAGAATACTTTCATCCTGTTATAACAGATAATGAGGCCATGGACTTCAGTAAAGGTATTGCAAGCCTGATTAAGGATTTTAACGGAACTACGGTTTTATTGGAGATTATAGATGCAGATATGTTCAGCAGTCAGCAGATAGCTTCATCAATGGAGAACGGGGCTGAACTTATAAATAAACTTAATGGGCGGAATGCAACTCTATTTAAGCTGTTTTTGTTTGACCGGGAACCAGAGAAGGATAAACTTGGTATCATTTCTGAAGGACAGGTCGATATAACCAGTGAAAGAAAATTCCTTAAAACCCTGTCCATAAACATATCCGAGGGTACAGTGCAGAAGCACTTTAGCGTACCTGCTTTCGATGCCAATATTGTGAAAACAGTAAAGCGCTTTTTTTTAAGGAAACTTGATAAAGCCGGAACTACAGCAGAGGATATTACCAAGCTCCTTGAGCAGAGAAAAAAAGATTATGAAGTACAGATGAAGGTGAAAAAGCCTTGGCTAACTTATGGAATCATTGGCGTAAATATTTTGGTATGGCTTTTGATCCGATTAATTTCCTTCAGAAGTGGGGTCGAATACACTAATTATCTTGAACCTTTTGGTGCAAAGATTAATTCACTTATTATTCAGGGACAGTATTGGAGATTTGTTACTCCAATGTTCCTGCATGCTGATGAAATACATCTGGCTGTAAATTGTTACTCCTTGTTTATAGTAGGTTCACAGGTTGAAAAGATATACGGGCGCATCAAATTTTCTCTAATATATTTAGTAGCGGGTATTTTGGGTAATATTGTAAGCTTTGCTTTCTCTTTAAACCCTGCAGTAGGCGCATCGGGAGCCATATTTGGATTAATGGGTGCAATGCTGTTTTTTGCCATGAAGCGCCCATCATTGCTAAAAAGTGGCTTTGGAGCAAACTTAATAACCACTATTGTAATAAACCTTGCATATGGTTTTATGAATAGTCGAATAGATAATAATGCACATATGGGAGGTTTTGTCGGAGGCTTTCTAATTACAGGGGTTATCTCTACCTCAAAGGAGGAAACCAAAAGGGATAAACTTGTCAGGATAGTGTCATTGGTAATGATAATAATTGTTATAACGGCTGCAACATTATATGGTTTTAACAATCAGAACAACAAGGTGGTTCCCATGCTGACAGAACTCCAAACCTTACAAACTAAAGAAGATTGGGCCGGTGTCGAAAAGCTTGGAGAAGACATAATTGCTTTAAAGCCCTCTGATAAAAATATCAGAATTGAAACTCTTTGGAATATTACGGCAGCAGAGTATAATCAGCGAAAATATGAAGAGGCAATTTCTCACGGAAACCAGCTTCTGAATGAGAGCCCGCCCAATGGAAATTATCTTCTGGGGGTAATATACTATAGCACAGCTCAATATGACAGTGCGCGTCAGTATCTCCAAAAAGCTAAAGAACTGGAGGCTCCATATACTGATAGAATTAATCAAATACTGTCCGATATCGAGACAAAGGTTAGATAAAGTTAAATAAATCAAATATTAAAATAGCGGATATTTTAGATGATATGGGACAACTGCTGCTTTGAGTAATAATTAACCATTTCCGCAAAGTATTTATGAAAACTTAGGTCCTCCGTCAGCTCGGGATGGAAGGACGTTGCCAGCATATTTCCCTGGCGGCAGGCGACAATATGCCCATCCAGTTTTAACAAAACTTCAACCTGTGGAGCAACGTCCACCACATAGGGGGCCCGGATAAAAACAAGAGGTATTTTTTCTTTCGAAACCGGCGGCAAATCAACATAGGTAGTAAAGCTATCCAACTGTCTGCCGTATCCGTTCCTCATAACTTCAATATCCATTACCTCCAGGTGCCTTCTGTCATCATTGTTTATTTTTTTTGCCAGAATTATCAATCCGGCACAGGTGCCCCAAACAGGCATTCCATTTTTTATACAAGCTTTAAGGGGAGCTGTAAGTTCAAAATCAGTAAGAAGCTTGCCGATGGCAGTACTTTCTCCACCGGGGATAATCAGACCATCAATCTGTTCCAAATCGCTTTTATATTTGACAGAGCAGGCTTTTATACCATCTAGCTTATTTAACATGTCGAGATGCTCCTGAACGGCACCCTGCAAACCAAGAACTCCTATTGTTTTCATTGAATAGTCTCCTTAAAATTGGCGCTAACATTTTCGATTTACCTGCATCCGTTTTTCAAAATATCAATACGTATTCAGGGGAACCTTACTAAATTCTAAAAAGTGCGGTTTTGCATTAAATATAAAATATTAAATGCAAAATGTGGGCCTTGGCGTTTGGCCCACAAGCAGTTCTTCTAAAGGGAGTATTGCAAGAGTTACTAATTAAAAGAAATACAAAGTTTTTTCCTAAGAACTTCAGCGCCAGCTGAAGTTCTTTTTTACCAGCCTCTTGATGCATACAGGCTATTCTCAGAAAGTTCTCTCACATCTATGGAATCCATAGCAGTACCAAGTTCTTCAGAAACCTCTGCAATTATAGCAGGATCATTGAAGTAGGTTGTTGCCTTTACAATGGCGCGGGCTCTCTTCTCCGGATCAGAGGACTTAAATATTCCGGAGCCAACAAATACACCATCACAGCCAAGCTGCATCATCAGAGCCGCGTCGGCAGGTGTAGCTATGCCGCCGGCAGCGAAATTGACAACAGGAAGCTTGCCGTTCTCATGTATAAACAGTACCAGGTCATAGGGGGCACCAAACTCTTTCGCTATTGTCATCAGCTCCTGCTTTGAGGCACTCTGAACCTTCCTTATGTCGGAGGTTACGGTTCTCATGTGTCTCACGGCTTCCACAACATTTCCTGTGCCGGCTTCACCTTTTGTCCTGATCATAGAGGCGCCTTCACCAATTCTCCTGAGGGCTTCACCAAGGTTTTTTGCACCACATACGAATGGAACCTTGAAAGTATGTTTATCTATGTGAAAATCTTCATCTGCAGGTGTGAGCACTTCACTTTCATCTATGTAATCAATTGATAGGGCTTCCAGAACCTGTGCTTCAACAAAATGACCGATACGTACTTTTGCCATTACTGGAATTGAGACAGCTTTCTGAATTTCTTTTATCATTTTTGGATCGGACATTCTCGCAACTCCACCCATTTTTCTTATGTCCGAGGGAACTCTTTCAAGAGCCATAACTGCAACAGCCCCGGCTTTTTGAGCAATTTCAGCCTCTTTTGCATTAACAACATCCATTATTACTCCGCCTTTTAGCATTTGAGCAAGGTTTTTGTTTAGTTGATATCTCTCAGTCATTATTATTCTCCTTTACAAATCATAAATTAATAATTATACTAAATTGTAACGTAACAATTTAGCTATATTATCGAGGAATTTTGTATATTTTTACATATGGTATTTAATAAGTCAATATATTTATGTGATATGTGGGGGTAATATGAGTATTGTATCGGTACAATTAGAAGAGGGCAAACAACCGAAATATCTTCAACTGTTTGAACATATAAAACAATTAATTACAAATGGAGAATTAAGGCCGGGAGAAAAGCTCCCAACCGTCAGAAGTTTATCCCAAAGCCTTAATATAAATAATATAACTGTGGTAAACGCATATAAACAGCTTGAAAACAATAAATATATAACTGCAAAGAAGGGAAGCGGTTATTTCATTTCAAACCTGAAAATTCAGAAAGAGGACACACTATCCTCAGGAGATTTAGGAATGATGATTGATTCCAATGCCATAAATTTTGCCAGCGCTACTGCACACCCGTCTATTTTTCCTATTGAATCCTTCAAAGAGTGCATAAATGAAGTTCTTGAAAGAGATAAGGGCTATGCTTTTGGCTATCAGGAAAGCAATGGCTTTAAACCCTTGAGAAATGCAATCCTTGAATATCTTAATAAAAAATATAATATCAAGGCAAAGAGTGAGGAAAATGTCCTGATAGTCTCAGGCGCGCAGCAGGGAATTGATCTGATAGGAAAGGCATTATTGAATCCGGGCGATTATGTTATAACTGAAAACCCGACTTATGACGGTGCAATTGCATTATTTAAGTCAAGGGGTGCCCGTGTAGTCGGTGTAAATATGGAGAGTGACGGAATTGATTTGATTGACCTTGAAAAGAAAATTCGGATCTGCAAGCCTAAAATAATTTATCTGATGACTTATTGTCAGAATCCTACAACGGTAAGTTATAGCCGGGAAAAATTGGAACAGGTAATCAGTCTTGCCCAAAAATTCAGTATTTATCTTGTTGAAGATGATACCATGTCAGAGCTTAATTTTAACAATAATAAGCTGATTACCTTAAAATATCTTGATAAAAGCAACAGGTATGTTATATATCTAAAAAGTTTTTCAAAAATACTAATGCCTGGATTAAGAGCCGGCTGTATGATCCTTCCCGATCTGCTGGTAAAGGATTTTACCAAAATAAAGCATAATAGTGACCTTTCATCTTCCGGGCTTATTCAAAGGGCATTGGACTTATATTTCAGAACTGGAAGATGGGAGGAGCATCTTCAATACATGAAGGAAATATACTTGGGCAAATATGAATTCATGTTCGGACAGCTTGAAAGATTGGGGCAATATGGGGTCAAATACAGTAAGCCCGACGGAGGATTATATTTTTGGATACAGCTGCCAAAAAACCTTTCAGCTCGTACCATTTTTATGGAATGTAAAGATAATGGATTGGTGCTGATACCTTCCGATATTTTTTATGAACTGGATAATAAACAAAAGGATAGATGTCTCAGGCTAAGTTTTGCATCCTGCAGTATAGAGCAAATTAGAAATGGTATGGAAATTCTGGAAAAATGCCTGATACAGCAGATTTAATCAAAACCTTTTTTATATCCGAAATTAAATAAGTACCCAAATAACGTAATGATGTAATTACCAGTACCTGAGCGGTGGATACCTCTTTTTTATAAAAAGATTACGTGAATAATATTTATTGAAAGTACTATGTGTCAGACCGTAATCTATCAGTTTGGGTACTCCGTCAATCAAGCCCCAGCTGGATATTCGGAAAAGATCGCCTGTACTGATATGGTTATTGTTTATATCTTCAATAAGATTGCTTTTTATGGCAAGAGACTTCATACCGTTAACATTATAATATCTGTAAACGGATCTTATATTCTTGAGTTTTATTGCTTTAACCATTATAAGAAAGCGATCATCCTCGGAGAAATATACTATATCTGCCAAAAGATCCGATTTCCGGCCGCTGTAAATTTTGTACTCGTTTCTATTCTGTTCCAGACCGCGTATGTCCCTTGCGACCTTGACAACATACCCGTTATTCATATTAAAGACATATCTGCAGGAGCCTCTGCCCATAAGCTTGAATTCACCATTCCTGATGCTATTTATAATATCCTGATCACTGTTCTTCATAAAAACTTACCACTAACTTTGATTAATCTTAATACAGAATATTCAAAGGTCTCTCTTTGTGTGTTAATGCCCATGGTTGTCTTATGAAGCTGTAAATGTAAAATATATATCAATAAAAACTGAGTTAAATAAAGACGTATTAAATGATCGGACGAATTTTATCCAGTTAAGCCTTGACGAAAAAATTTTGTTGATGTATTATATTTTTAATTATTATCAATTTGAAGCTGTAATGGATTTTTGACGCTTACAGGCTAAAATTGAGTTTTACAACTTAATGACCTAAACATGATGACTGGAAAGAGTAGAAAGCAATTGGCTTTACAGAGAGTGGGCATTTGGTGGAAGTCCACAGGTTCAAGCTTTTGAAAATCATCCATGAGTTGCAGCCTGAATCATACAAAGAGGGCAGCATTCTACTTTCAGAAGAATGCTATTCCAGGTAAGGTGTGCCGGTGATGAGCCGTTAAAGAATGAAGTGATTATTGTCACGTTTTAGTTTCTATGTCCAAAGTATTCAACATGTGACAAAATAAATTGGGTGGTACCGCGAAAACAGCCTC
>JAEYNI010000378.1 GCA_023412635.1 Bacillota bacterium | reverse complement strand
GTGATGCTATCAGGGTAGAGGACAACCAGTACAGTATAGATAATGACGGCAGTCTTGCAATTATACTCACTTGTGATGAAAGCGGCGGTGAGTTGGTTCGGAACAGAATCAGATCAATGGTAGGTGAGAAAGGTGCATTTGATGGTATTACCGATACCTCCATCAAGGTTGAGGTTCAGATTGCTTTTATTCAGTACAAGGAAGAGATTGGGAATGATACTGCCTTTTTTAAGCAGAGTGTTGAGAAGGAATTGCAGTATGATGTTTAAGCACTGTAGAAAGTTTAGAATTAACAAAATTCCTTTAATAATAATTTTGCTTATTTTCATGGTAATAACAATATTTTTTCCTCCTAAAATTGCTTCTGCTGTGGACGAAACCATAAAAGGAAAAGATATTTTGTTTATTTATGATGAGGATTTATCCCAAAAAGGTAGAGAGAATGTTGCTGCAATGGCTGACATTTTGACTTATATGGGTTACGGGACAAGCTACAGAACTGTAAACGATAGTATCGATATACTGGATAAATTCGATAGCCTTCTGTTTTACCATGAAAGTGACAGCATTAATTCATCTTTTTTGAAGGTATTGGAAGGTGCTGACATTAAAACAATGATGGTTGGTGGCGGAAGTATTGATGATGTTCTTAAGTTGCTGAAACTGGATCATACCTCTTTAAAGGTTAAGGATGCTACAGTAAAGGTATCTTATAATGTTGGTCATGGGGGAACTTCAACTGCTTTGATAAAGGCTGAAAATGCAATAATGTTTCAGGAGGGGTTCCCGTACAGAGCAGGCTATATCGAAGCAACCGGCAAAAGCTCTCCGCTGTTTGTGAGAGACGGACGCTTCAGTTGTATGGGAGCTTTTGATAATGAAAGTGATATTTTAAAGGCCGCTTTTTCAGAGCAGATTTCAATATGGAAATGGCCCTTTGAGAACCAGCCGAACAGCTATCCCCAGTACATCATCTTTGACAATGTCTACCCGTTTTTCAGCAGCGAAAAGCTCCTGAAGGTAGTGCAGCTGATGGATAAAAAGGGTGTACCATATTCAATTACTGTTATGCCGGTTTATCAAAATACCGAGTACCCCGCTATGAAACACTTCTGTGAGGTACTTGCATATGCTCAGTCAAAGGGAGTAAGCATTATACTGAAAGCTCCGCTGATAAATGCTGAAAAGCCTTCACTTGAAGATATAAATCAGAAAATTACTACGGCAATAACTGCGTATAACAATTACGGTGTATATCCTATAGCTATTGAGGCGCCGAATAACTGGATACACGAAAGCCTTGGACTGGATGTATTAAAAAGGTTCAGTACCGTAATCCTATATCCTGAGGAAAAAAGCAGCTGGACTGATGCTGACGGCTACAACACCGTTTATTCAGACGGCCATCATCTTATTGCCCCTGCGATTCTCAGTAATTCGAGCTTGAGCAGTAATATGATTAAAGCCTATCCTACTGCGTTGTTTTTGGATTTAAATGAAGATAACGATATGCTGGAAAATCAAATTAAACAGATTCAACAATCAGAGATATCATTGAAGAGCTTATGGCTTAGCGCACATACTGTCTACACTAATGACAGGGTTGTTAGTCTAAAGGATGGAATCCTTACTGTAAACGGGAAGATACAATCATTGGAATTCAAGCCTTTTAACTATGAGGAGGATTTCAACTTTAACAGAGGCGTTATAGGAAAAATGGCTGAGAGTATGGCCCGTGAAAACCGAAGACTTTTATTAATTGTAACTTTTATTTCGCTAATTTTTGTTTTTTTTATATTCGTTGCACGTTATCAAAACCGGCGAAGATTTCTATGCAAAAGGACTTCAGAGCACAATTCGGATGGAGGTGATGCAGATTGACACTGGCAGACATATTATCACTATATGCTTTAATTGCTATTTGGGGACTTATGCTGATTAATGTTGTTTTGTCTATCGGCGGATTTATTTATTACATAAGGGTGAACCGTACAGACGGCCGAATACCGCTTAAGGAGTATCCAATGGTATCAATTATGGTGCCGGCACACAATGAGAGCATAGTAATCAGAAAAACTGTTCAGGCCCTTCTGAATCTTGACTATCCCAAGGATAAATATGAGATTATTGTTATCAATGATAATTCCTCTGATGACTCGGCCGAAGTGCTGAAGAACATACAATTGAAAAATCCTGACAGAAAACTTATTGTAATCAATACAGATAGTGTTTCTGGAGGGAAAGGAAAGTCAAATGCCCTTAATATTGGTTTCTCGGTCAGCACCGGAAGTGTAATTGCTATTTATGATGCCGATAATACACCCGAGCCCAATGCTCTTACTTTGCTGGTGGAAAATCTGATGGCAGATGACAAGCTGGGGGCAGTAATAGGAAAGTTTAGAACCAGAAACAGAAACGCTTCACTAATAACCCGCTTTGTCAATATTGAAACACTGGCATATCAATGTATGAACCAGGCAGGAAGATGGTTTTTCTTTAAATTATGTACCATACCAGGAACCAACTTTGTTGTACGCCGAAGTATAATAGAGCGTATCGGCGGGTGGGACACAAAAGCCTTGTCTGAAGATACCGAAATAAGCTTTAGAATATATAGAATGGGTTATAGGATCAAGCTTATGCCTCTGGCAGTAACCTGGGAACAGGAGCCACAGCTGCTGCGTATTTGGCTCAAGCAGAGAACAAGATGGGCTAAGGGTAATATTTATGTACTTAAGGAAAATTTCAAATATGTCTTTGACAGAACTGCGGGTCCCATGAGACTGGACGTGCTATATTACGCGCTGGTTTATATTCTGATGCTCACCTCCCTCGTGTGTTCAGATTTGATATTTATACTTTCCATACTGGGCTTTACTCATGTAACCCTCGGTGGATTTTCGAGTACATTATGGATAATGGCAATACTGGTATTTGTATTGAACGTATTAATAACTCTTGCTATTGAAAAGAACGAATTTAATATGCAATCGGCACTGCTGATTCTTCTGATGCTTTTTACCTACTCCAAGCTTTGGGTGATAGTTGTACTGAATGCTATAATACAAAGCGCCAACGACGCAATATTCAAACGGGAAGTCAAGTGGTATAAAACTGAACGATCTATGGAAACTAATAATGAACCGGGGGCGATAACTGATGATAACAAGAAAAAGTAAATTTCTCAGAGCTTTTGTAATTATCTTTGCTTTAACTATGTCCTTAAGCTGGTTACAGAATGTTTATTCGGCCGGAGATAAAAGCACTATTACTTCTGAGGAGGCATTGCTTTCCAGCGTAAACAGCATGCTTGAAAACCCGGGCAATCCCCAAAAGGCTAAGCCACAGCTTCCAAAGGCTGACTGGACCGGTGATTTTACTTGGAATTCACCCCAAATTCTGAAGGGGATATACTCTTCAACCGAGTTGTACTTTAACATACCGAGATACTGGGATACTAAATACGTTTGCGTACAGCTTGAATACAGAGTGAGCCAGTTGATGGACAAAATACCCTGCACTCTTACATTTTCAATTAATAAGCAGCCTTTTTATTCCTGTAATATTACTTATGAAAACAGTGAGAAGAATTATATATATGTTACCATCCCTCTGGAACTGCTAAAAAATGATAAGGAGAGCAGCGCAAACACTCTAACCATATCCGGCTATGCGAAATTGTATAATGAGAAGGGCTGTATAGACGATGAGAGCAATGCAAACTGGCTGACCTTTTCTGAGGCCTCGGGAGTAGAAGTGGGGTATAATATGCTGCCTCATAATAACAGAATCAATTATTATCCTTACCCATTTATGTCTACCAGCAATAAGACAGGGTCGGACACCGTTGTTACTGTTGCCAACTCTAAACAGAACGAAGAAGTGGCAACTGCAATGATGCTTATGGCAGGGTTGAGCAAGAATACCAGTGAAAGCAATAACATCACAATCAGTTCATGGAAAGAGGCTCAGAACATAGAAAGTTCCAGCAGAATTCTGGTAGGATTGACAAGCAATTTGCCCTACGAGGTTATCAGTTATATAGAGCCTTACAAAAATCAATTAAAAGACCAGGTTATGATTTTATTTGTAACGGATGCATCGAATAATCCCCTGCTGATTGTTACTTCTCAGGATGCTGACTGCCTTGCTGAAGCAGGGTACTTTCTCGGAGACAGTGAACGCATAGCCCAGGAGACGGATAATATCACATTTATAAAAAAGGGTACCGCCGAAATAAAGCTTAACTCAAAAATGCAAAGCGATTTGAAAGCCGACAGGTATACACTTCTGGAAATGACGGGGGGCGGATTTGAATTTATCGGACCTTTCAGGCAGGAAAAGACTTTGTTTTTACCTTTGCCTACCGATTATACGCTATCTTCAGCCAGTAAGGCTACTGTAAACTTCAGGTACAGTAAAAACCTGGATTTCAACCGATCCATGCTGACTGTGTATTGGGGGGATGTTCCCGTAGGAAGTAAAAAGCTGGCATTTGAAAATGCTGATAATGACGAGCTGACTTTCTTTATGCCGGCTGATGTTGTGGGGACATATTCCAGCAGTATAAAATTTGCTTTTGATCTTGAAATACCTGACCTATTTTGTACAACACGACAGGAGGAAATGCCATGGGCATATATCACAAAGAATTCTACATTATATCTCCCGGCAGACAATAGTACAAAGTTGAGTTTTAACAGCAGGCCGGCACCATTTCAAAAGGAGGGCAGCCTGAATGATGTTATGCTGGTATTGTCAAATGACCCTGATCAGGCTGAGCTCTCTTTAGTTGGTAGAATGCTATCGCTTTATTCCCGTTCGGCAGATGCCTATGGACGTTTAAAGGTGGTTAAGGCCGGTGAGTTTAATGAGACTGAAGCAAATTATAATATCATTACTGCAGGAACTCCTGCGAAAAACAGTCTTATAACAAAGCTCAACGATAAGCTGTATTTCAAATATAATAGCAGCTTTACCGAATTTGTAACCAATGAAAAACTAATATTAACTTCTGATTACGCAGGCTCCATCGGTACCCTGCAGCTGCTGAAATCACCCTATGCTGAGGGACGGGCGTTGCTGGTCCTGACCGGACCGGACGATAAGTCAATTAGTAGAGTAACAAAGCTTGTAAGCAATGAAAAATTGAGCTGGAACCTTAATAATGATTTCGTTTTAATTGACAGTAAAGGCGATATAAAGTCCTATCAGTTTCAAAGGGAAGAAATTAAGGAAAAGGAGCCGACTCTAAGAGAAAGCGTAATGGAAAACAGAACATCTATGTTATTTGCACTTGCAGGAACATCTGTAATGCTGGTACTTTTCCTCGCAATGATTCTTATAATACTGAGAATGAGGCAGAAAAAGCCCAATTGACGTATGATAAAATGATATAGATTCCTATATGCCAAGAAACGCTCCGATACGAATGCTGCTAAAAACATTCGTATCGGAGCGTTTTCATCTAGATATGCAAATGCAGAAACGAATTTTCTGACATCCTATCTTATTTTAGTTCTCACTTCAAGAACTTTACTCGGAAATCCAACGGCTGAAATTGCTTTTCATCAGGAGCTGCTATCGGCTTTCCAAAGGGCATCTCGGCTAAAAGCTTCCAATTTGCAGGAACGTTCCATTCTTTGATGACCTCAGAATCTATAATTGGGTTGTAATGCTGCAGTGACGCAC
>JAEYNI010000372.1 GCA_023412635.1 Bacillota bacterium | reverse complement strand
TGCAACTTTTTTAGTTCCTCATCAGTCATTGTATATATCATTCCCTAAGATTACCATTATTTATGATGGGGTGAAATAATCATACGATAATCTTAAGGGTGAAATTATCACAAATTAAAGACAATATTATTAATTTGGGGTTTTCAATACTAAAAAAAAGGTCTATTATATAGTTTTGTTGGTTACCAATTGTGAGATATAAATTCTAATATAGTCATAACTAAAATGGAGGCATATTAATGGAAGCAGGAAACAAACACAATACTTACAGTACTCTCTTTCACTGGCATAGCTTCAGGTTGAAGCTTGTTTTTGAAGGTGCAGCCATAGGAATATTTGCAGGGCTCTTGATTGTTTTATACAGATTTGCACTAGAAAAGGCAATGAGTATATTGCATTTAATATATAGCAATTTAGCCATAAAATTATATTTTATTCCTGTCTGGATAGTAATCCTCATAATCATTGGTGTCATTTTAAGCAAAATAGTAAACTTTGAACCGATGGTAAGCGGAAGCGGAATTCCGCAAGTAGAAGGAGTTCTTCTAAGAAAATTGAAAATGAGTTGGTGGAAGGTCATTATCGGTAAATTTTTTGGAGGTATTTTAGCTATAGGTTCAGGACTGTCACTAGGAAGAGAGGGGCCGTCTGTGCAACTCGGAGCCGCAGTAGGACAGGGTTTCAGTAAAATTTTTAAAAGGGTTAAACTGGAAGAGAAATTTTTGATAACCAGTGGGGCGAGTGCGGGCCTGGCGGCAGCTTTTAATGCACCACTGGCGGGTGTCATGTTTGCTTTGGAAGAGGTACATAAAAATTTTTCTCCATTGGTTTTACTGTCCTCACTGGCAGCAGCTTTATCTGCCGATTATGTATCTAGTGGCTTTTTCGGGCTGAAGCCAGTATTCAACATTAAAAGCCTGACAGTAATACCACTTAAGGAATATTTGTACATTATTGTTTTAGGTGTAATATTAGGGGGATTAGGGGTTTTATTCAACAAGTCCATTTTAAAGACTCAGGGGTTGTATAAAAGGCTGAAGTTTATTCCAGAAAAATATACGATAATGCTGCCCTTGTTAATTTCGGTTATTTTGGGTTTTGTTCTCCCTCAAGTTTTGGGAGGTGGGCATGAGCTAATAGAAGACATTCTATCGGCTGATAATATTTCAATAACTTTTTTAGTTATTCTTTTTCTAGGAAAATTCCTATTTACAATGGCAAGCTACGGTTCAGGAGCTCCAGGAGGAATTTTTTTACCTTTGCTTTCAATTGGAGCATTAATTGGAGGTATTTACGGTTATTCTGTAGTCACACTTTTTAATCTGGATACTTCATTCATCAACAACTTTATAGTTTTGGCTATGGCAGGCTATTTTACAGCTATCGTCAGGGCACCGATAACAGGGATAATACTTATTACTGAAATGACAGGATCCTTTAACCATTTGCTGTCCCTTGCGATAGTTTCGATTACTGCATATATCGTGGCTGATTTACTGGGTTCCAAGCCTATTTATGAGTCATTGCTTGAACGGATATTAAATAAACAGGGAGAAACAGTTACAGGAAACAAGAGACATAAATCAATTCTGGAGTTTGCTATCTGTATGGGTTCAGAGCTTGACGGAAAAGAAATAAAGGATATCAAATGGCCTTCTCAGTGTCTTCTGGTTGCGGTAAGGAGAGGGGAACAGGAGATAATTCCCGGAGGTAATACTGTACTTCTTGCAGGGGACTATCTTATAGTGCTGACTAATGATGACAGAGTATCCAAAATAAATGCCTCTTTTGCAAGACTTATAGAAAGCAGTGAAAATCCAAGACATTAAATTGACTTTCTTGAGAATAATTAAATCACTTTATTTTTGTCATTTGAACATCCCTCACATTTTTTATAAATTTACCAATGATAAGTAATACGATTCTATGGGTAAAAAGTATGATAAAATAATTCTTGGTGTGTTTTTTATAATGTCTTACAATAAAAAATATTGTTAATCTAATAATTATTCATAACAAAAAACGAGGTTAGGAGACCGTATGATACGATTTAATTGTGATTACAGTGAAGGTGCTCACCCTAAGGTACTGCAGAAATTAGTTGAAACAAATATGGAACAGACTGCCGGCTACGGGGTTGACCCGTACTGCGAAAAAGCCGCTGAGCTCATCAAAAGAAAATGCGGCCGTGAAGATATTGATGTACATTTTCTGGTGGGAGGAACACAGACAAATCTGACTTTTATTACTGCAGCATTGAGGCCGCATCAGGGTGTTATATCTGCCGATACGGGTCATATCAATACGCACGAAACAGGTGCCATTGAAGCAAGCGGGCATAAGGTTCTGGCTCTGCCGGCAGTCGACGGAAAGCTGACGGCTCAGGCGGTGGATGACTATTATATGTCGCATATCAATGATGAAAGCCATGAACATATAGTACAGCCCGGGATGGTATATATATCAAACCCCACTGAACTTGGAACTATATACAGCAAAGCCGAGCTGTCAGCAATAAGTGAAGTCTGTAAAAGAAACGGGTTGTTTTTATATTTGGATGGTGCCCGCCTGGGTTATGCACTCTGTGCCGAGGACAATGACCTTGAGCTAAGGGAGCTTGCACAGTTATGTGATGCTTTTTATATCGGAGGTACCAAAATCGGTGCACTTTTTGGAGAAGCCCTGGTTTTGTGCAGTGACACGCTGAAGGGGGACTTCAGATATATTATTAAGCAGAAGGGTGGAATGCTTGCCAAGGGGAGACTTCTTGGAGTTCAGTTTTGTGCGCTGTTTGAGGAGGATTTGTATTTTGAGATGGCAAGCCATGCAAATAAAATGGCTTCTCTGATAAAGGATGCCTTTAAAAGAAACGGCTACAGCTTCCTTGTTAGCTCCACTACCAATCAGCAGTTTCCAATAGTACCTGATAACATTCTTTTGATACTTAAAGAGAATTTTGAATATTCCTTTTGGGAGAAAATAAACGAAAATACCAGTGCAGTCCGTTTCTGCACGAGTTGGGCAACCAGACAGGAGGCAGTACAACTGCTGATAGACGAAATAGATAAACAAGGACAAATAAACATATGAAAGTGAAGAAAATATGACAGCAGTTAACTTTAGCGATTACCATATAAGCAGGGAGCTTATCAAAGCAATTGAGATATTGAATTATAAAAATCCCACAAAGGTTCAGCAAAAGGTCATTCCTGCTTTATTGAGCGGCCGGGATATAATAGTGAAATCCAGAACCGGCAGCGGAAAAACAGCGGCTTTTGCCATCCCGCTTTGTCAAATGGTGGAGTGGGAGGAGAACAAGCCTCAGGCTCTGGTAATTACTCCAACCAGAGAATTAGCCATACAGGTGAAAGAAGATATATTTAATATAGGCAGATTCAAGAGAATAAAAGTTTCAGCCGTATATGGCAAGTCTCCTTTCTATAATCAGGAGAAGGAACTTAAGCAAAAAACCCACATTGTTGTGGGAACACCCGGCCGTATTATAGATCATTTGGAAAAAGCAACACTGGATACATCAAATATTAGCTATCTTGTAATAGATGAAGCTGACGAAATGCTCAATATGGGATTTATAGAACAAATTGAAGCCATAATCAGACAAATCCCGGAAGATAGAGTCACAGTCCTGTTATCTGCAACTATGCCCAAAGGAATAGTGGAATTATGCGGTAAGTATATGAAAGAACCGGAAATGGTTGAGGTTGAGGAACAAAACACAACAACAGCCAGGATTGAGCAGCTAAAATACTTGGTCGAAGCAAAAGAAAAATTGAAATTGCTCAAAGATATTTCAGTAGTTGAGAATCCTGAAAGCTGTATGATTTTCTGTAATACCAAGCAGATGGTAGATGCTTTGCAACACGAACTCGCCGCAAATAGATATTCCTGTCAGAAAATACATGGCGACATGGACCAAAGGGATAGACAGCGAGTGATGAATGACTTTAAGCTGGGATATTTCAGATATCTCGTAGCGACAGATGTAGCAGCCAGAGGAATCGATATAGAAAATATATCGCTGGTAATTAACTATGATGTCCCTCAGGACAGTGAGAGCTATGTGCATAGAATAGGTAGAACCGGGCGTGTGAATAACACAGGAAAAGCTATAACTTTTGAAACTGGCGCTGATGAAAAGTATATTAAAGCTATTGAACAGTATATTGGAAAGGAAATTTCGCTGGGAATAATTCCTGATAAAGAGACTGTAAGCAGCCTAAGAGAGCAATTTAATGAAAGAATGGCTACTGCTCCTACATTAAAAGAAGTTAAAGGAGCAAGCCTAAGTAAAGAAATTATGAAACTGCACATAAATGCAGGTAAAAAGACAAAAATGAGGCCAGTTGATATAGTTGGAACCCTCTGTAATATAAAGGGTATGACGGCTGAAGATATCGGCATTATTAATATAGCTGATGTTTCGACCTTTGTTGAAATACTTAACAACAAAGGAGAACTGGTTTATAGTGAGCTTCAGAAAACTCCTATTAAGGGAAGGCTCAGGAGGGTTAGCAAAACAGAAGTGTGAAGTCTTTTAACTCAAAAAAATAAACTGCCCTAGCTTGGCAGTTTATTTTTTTGTTCCAGTTTAAAGGTAATAATAAACATTCATAAATTGTATGAAAAAAGGTACAAAACGTGTGGTCAAAAATGGAAGTCTACGATAACATATTAATATCAAAAATTATGGAGCGGGCGTTATGCATCGCAATCTATCAGGAGGCTTTTAATGAATTTGGCTATTCAACAAAAAACAAGCAATCGTTGGATCCCCGTAATCGCAAGTATCGCAATTCAAATGTGTTTAGGAACAGCTTACATATGGAGTGTTTTTCAATCGTTCCTTATTAAAGGCAAAGCTACTCCCGACGCTTTATTTGACTGGCCTGCAACGCATGGCACTCTGGCATATGCGTTACTGCTAGGAGTATTAACCTTTGGAAGTACCATTGGGGGAAGAATTCAAGATAAAATAAAAAATCCACGACCTGTTATAATCGCCGGAGGCATTGTTATGGGGATCGGATTCTTTCTTGCACAATTCACAACTGAGTCAACTCCCTGGTTGTTATGGCTCTCGTATGGCGTATTAGGCGGTTTTGGTATGGGTATGGCTTATACTACTACCATTTCAACCTGTCAAAAGTGGTTTCCGGACAAAAGAGGCCTGGTAACAGGGATAATTGTTGCAGCTCTTGGTTTTGGAGGTTTGATTTTTACACCGGTTTCAGAAGCTTTAATTGCAAATATAGGGGTGCTTAAGACCTTTGCCGTATTAGGAGGCATATTTATTATTGTAACTTTAATAGGATCAATGTTTATTAAAAATCCTCCTGAGGGCTTTACACCGGCAAACTGGACACCTTCAGTAAAAAATGGCGGACAGATAGTTCAGAATTTTTCACCGGGTGAGGTTATTAAAATGCCTCAGTTCTATCTGGTAACCTTGGCACTTATGTGTGCAACTGCAGCAGGCTCTATGATGATCCCCATGGCTAAAATCCTTGGTTTACAGCCTGACAGCGGGTTGACAAGTGGTGCTGCGGTGGCAGGTGTAATGATAATATCGGGCTGCAACTCATTCGGCCGTGTATTTTGGGGATGGGTTTCAGACAAGCTTGGCAGAAAGCAGACAATACTAATACTTTTATTAATAACAGGAATTTCAATTGTTACAGTATCCTTTGCAAAAGCGTATTTAATGCTTGTTGTAATAGCAATCATAGGCTTCTCATATGGCGGCTTCCTTGGTGTATTCCCAGCATTGACAGCAGACTTCTGGGGCACAAAAAACGGAGCTCAAATATACGGAATGGTGCTACTTGGCTTTGGCGTAGGTGCAGTCGCATCTTCTTACATAGTAGCTTACTTCAGCAAGACAAAAGAATTTTCAACAGCATTTACAATAGCCGCTATCGCTTCAGTGGTCGGAATACTGATTATATCACTTGTAAAAGCTCCTAGAAAAAAGGAATAATCATATTAAAACAGTCGCTTTTGCCTTGATCACGGTTATTTACCGGTCAGTGCAGAAGCGGCTTTTTATTTTGGTTGTAAGAAAATAGTCAATGAATACTCGCCGTTCATTTTTCAACTATACCAAAAAGAAATGAAATTGAAAGGATTTTGTCTAAGAAAGTAAGTGACAGCCTTCGACAGATTATTTAAAAAGAAAAAGGTATTATAGATTAATATGAGATATATTGTTTTGTAGAAAGAAGAGTAGGGTGGAAATATGCTGACGTTCAGTTATGTTGAGATTAATTTAATTGCTGTCACTATTTTGTTTATTATTTTCTTTAATATAAGGAATAAGAAAGATAAATACCTG
>JAEYNI010000370.1 GCA_023412635.1 Bacillota bacterium | reverse complement strand
ATTATACCGTAGAAGGTGATGTTTTCGAAAACAAGGGGTCCGCGATAGAGTTCAATGAAAAAGGCTGGTTCCAGATAATGAAGAACTCTCTCTATATGGAAGAACTGGTTACTAAGCATTCCGCGGTTATGGACGTATATGATCCACAAAAGAAAGTTGCACTAGTAGTTGATGAATGGGGAACCTGGCACGAGGTTGAACCCGGTTCAAACCCCGGTTTCTTGTATCAGCAGAATACTTTACGCGATGCTCTTTCAGCCGCGACTCATCTTAATATTTACAATAACCACTGCGACCGTGTGAAAATGTCTGCAATTGCACAGGTTGTCAATGTTCTTCAGGCAATGATTCTGACAGAGGGTGAAAAGATACTGCTCACTCCTACCTATCATGTATTTGATATGTTCAAGGTTCATCAGGAAGCAGCACTGGTTCAGTCAATAGTGACATGTGAGGATTATGAGCTTGAAGGTATGAAGATCCCGCAGCTTAACGCTTCTGCATCTGTTGATGCCGACGGTAAGCTAAATGTTACTATCTGTAACCTCAATCCAAATAAAGATGCTGACCTGACCCTTGATCTTAAAGGCTTTAAACCGTCAGTAATGAGCGGTAGGGTTCTTACTGCTGATGCTATGAACAAGCATAACAGCTTTGAAAATCCAAATGCCCTTACAGTTGTTGACTTCAAAGGCTTTACTGCCAGTGATACAGGTTTGACGCTCAAGCTTCCTAAAATGTCTGTAGTTCAGCTGGAACTTTCAAAATAACCGCTCCCGGTAATACAGCATGCATGCGTCTTAATTACCAGGAATTGAAGGACATTTTGTTATCGGAAATATTACATCATAATTTTGAAATAAGCTGAGGACAGGTCATGACTGAATTAAAAGAATGTAAAGGCTGTTCCGCAACAGTACACCATTCGTTTGAAGAAGTAAAATCGAATATGGCAGAATATATTAAAACAATTGAACCCGATCTGCGTATTGACCATGAACTTTACAGCAAACGTCTTGCGCAGTGCGCCAGCTGTCCCGGGCTCTATTATGAAAGTACCTGCCGTTACTGCGGTTGCTTTGTCCAAATGAGGGCACTGCGCAGAACCGTTGATTGCCCCAACCCTGAGGGCAGCAAATGGCAGAATTTATAGCACAAGTTAGTTAAGAGCACAAAAGCCCCCATCCCGCTCGGTTCATATCGTTCCGTGCGGGATGGGGGCTTTTTTTTATATCTATCTTGGCTGTACTTACATTATTATTCATAAGATAAACTACCACAAACGGATTATAAGCTAATATATGTATAGTTCTATACTAATTTAATTTAATAGTTTCAGATCCTGATCCAAGAACATCATTAATTGTAAGTGTCAATCCGGTAGTATTTTCCGGAATCTCATATACAATTCCGCCTCTTCTTTCTGCTTTAGCGGCTACGCTTCCATCAATCATCTCAATCTTTTCTTCATCAAGAGTTGCTGAACCTATTAATGAAATGTCATATTCTTTTCCCGAACCATCCTTTAATTCAAACATCATTATTGAACTCAAGGGTTGTTCCTCATCAGTGTTATTTTTTACATTCATGTCAATCATAAGATATATATTTCCATCATCAGCTCCGAATAAATCTCCACCTTTAGTGAATTTTATAGAACTTACAGTATACTCTACATCCCCCACCTTAACTGTCTTATCAATTTTGCTCCATTCTTCTGATGATCCATCAGTTGAAGCTGTAGAGTCTTTTGACTGCTCAGTTGTTGATGTTACCGCTGTTGTGGATGTTGCTGATATTGCCGCTGCTGACTGATCTGCCTCTGTTTTAGATGATGTAACCTCTGCCCCACAGGCACTCAAAGTAAAAAGGATAGCCGTTATTAACATTATAACTGTTAGTTTTTTCATAAAATATTACTCCCTCTTTTGTCAAAAAATTAACGCTGGATAAATTTAGTCCAGCGTTAATTCAAAATAGTTTTAATTAATCAATTCGAACTTAGGCTGCAGTAGCTTGTTGTGTCTGTACTTTAGGTTTATAAAAGAATGCGAGTATTCCACTAATTACGAATAAGAATGTTCCCAATAAGGAAGCTGGAAATAGAATTGCAGGAACAATAGCTGATACAAGGAAAATTATAGCACTTATTTTCTTTAGCTTATTTATCAAAATTAATCCAATAAGTGATAGAATCCCTCCTCCAATCATAAAAGGCCCGCAGTCCTTTCTGCTTTTATAATTTTCCAATTCATCTTTAAGAACATCTCCTAAGCCAAAATCGTCTCCAGATGCTGTAAGTTCATCCAGTTCAGCCTTAGCAGAATTGTAATCTGTGATCCAGAATACGCCTAGAGCCAGTGAGGCGATAATGCCAATGATAACTAAAATGGTTATTGCTATTCTCATTATTGATTCCCCCTTGATGTAATAAATTCATCTAATTTTACCAACAATTATATTATTTGTCAATAGTCTACATAATGTAACAATTTTATCCACCCTTATTTTAAAATTTTTCTTATTTTACAATAATAGACACTATTATAATAGCTTTATACCTTCATTTTGCATAAATTGACAACATTACCCACTCAATTATTTATGTACTTACTCAACCTTTGTAAATTCTTGCGCCCGCCAAAAAAAAAGTGTATCAAAATGAAATTTCTTTCATTTTGATACACTCTCCATTAAAAATCTTGTTATTCATATGTCTTTTTACTTATAAGATTATGAGCATTATTATCCCATACTTCTATTTAGACAACAGATTATACAATAACTGTACCATTTCGGCACGATTTGTTTTTACTTTGGGATTTAGTTTATTACCACTACCTCCGAGGATTCCTGTTTCAGCAAACAGCGTCATGGCTCCTTTTGCCCAGACTGATACCTGCCCTGCGTCTTCATAGTCTGTAATAGCCTTTCCGCTTGTTCCTTCAGGAAGCTGACCAATTACCTCCAATGCCTTGTACGCCATGGTAATCATCTCTTCCCTTGTAATTTCTCTATTGGGGGAATACATGTTGTTTCCTGTTCCAACTGTTATACCAAGCCTTTTAGCTGTAGACAAATATCCCGTATAATAGCTGTTTCCAGCATCTGCGAAATTTTGCTCACTTGCTGTATCGGGAGATATTCCGTAGGCTTTCATCAGCATTACAAGGAACTCAGCTCTGGTCAGGCTTTTTTTCGGACTGAAATTCTCATTGCCTGTACCTGTAGTAATTCCTCTTGCTGCTGCAAATTCTACCGCATTAGCATACCATGCGCTTTTTGCCACATCCTTGAAGCTTACATTGTTATATCCTACCGCATACTGTGAAAAATGGCGGGTTTCAAACTTAACCACTTTATTCACAGGATCGTACCTACTGTTGCTTACTGCTTCAAACCCTTTACTGTTGATATAGTAAATGAGAATGGCATCAAAGTCCTCCGTTTCCGATGGAGTATATGAAACCGATACTTCTACACCTCCGTCGAATTGCGAGATTTCTTTTTCTCCGCTGTAAATACTGATGTCAAATACAGGTCTATCACCTATATTTTTCCTAACCTGCTCCGGTAAAGAAGAATTATCAATATTTGTGACCATAATCTTCAAATCACCCTCTGCCTGATTATATATCCCAGCAAGGGCTGCCTCACTGAAGGTCACAGTAGCAAACGGAGTAACTACTTTAAGACTGCTAACCTCATTTTGCTTTAGTAACTCAACAGCAGCTTTCGGAATGAGAATTTCTAAGCTATTTGCTGCTTGCGCAATGTCCACTCGTATTTCAACTTCCACATCCTCTCCAGACTCTGTCCGGCTCAATGCTTGATTGACAGCGTTATGCATATAACTAATACTGACTTCCGCAATAGCCTTTCCATTACTATCTGTTGTCACCTTAACTGCATTTTGTTCAGCAGTTGTACTATTGGAGGAGGCTGAATTACCAGATGAAGAACCGCTGCCGCCTGTTGAAGTGCTTTCCTTATAAGGAATCTGTATGACCACCGTAGTAAGCGGCTCCAACTCTATTGAGTTCTGGGCCAGAACAAATCCTGACTTCTGTTTAACCTCTGTGGTTCCTGCCTCATCATTGTCTACAAGAATCCTTCCTGACGTTAAATTCTCCTGTAGCTTCCAAGTTCTTGCTTTACTGTCCGCATTCACAAATACGTAATAGGTGCCTGTCTTATCCGTTGAGACATTCTTATACCCGATTACAAGATCATTTGCTTTAATTCCATCTGAATTGATAAGAGTCACATTGGAGTTGACCAGTTTCTGATTTCCCAACCTGAAAGCATTGGTAGATTTTCTGAGAGCTATCAATCCGGCAGTATATTTCTGCGTTACGGCATTAATCGGATATAACTCAGAATTTGTGGCTTTTGCCCAATCAAATTTGTTTATCGCATCGGATGAATCATAGGAGTCATGAATAAAATATCCAAAGACCTTGCCAAACTTATCCACTAATGCATGGTACCTCTGTTCAGGAACACCATCACCAAACCATTGCTTGGTTCTACCATACTCTTGCCCGGCATGGAGGAAAGCAGTTCCCTGCGAAGTTAACACAAGCGAATTTCCCAGTCTTATTCTCTTATGAATTTCCAGGTTATTTTCAGGTATGGCCGGATCCTTCCTTATGGATTGTGCAATAACATCATACAGGGTAAGGTTGTCATGTGCTTCAATATAGTTGACAATATCTCCAGGGTCATCCTCTGTAACATTCCCTGGTTGCCCTTTGATATTGTTGAATATTACATTTATATCTCTGGCACCACCTGTAATAAACCTGGGCTCTCCTTCATTTCCGAAGCCTGACTTCAACTCATTTCTGATTTCGTCGGAAAATACACCTACTGTGTCTGTTTTGTCCATCCAGTCCTGATCTGCTGCCTTTCCGTTGAGAGAAGGGTCAGCCAGATGCCCTGAGAAGGTTCTCCAACCCTCACCGATAAATAATGCGTTAGGGTTAATGGTTGTTGCCTCATCGCAAGCTTTCTGAATAGCATCATAGGTGGCATCTCCCATCATATCAAATCTCATTCCGTCAATTTTATATTCCTCAAACCAATATTTTACTGAATCAGCCATAAGTTTTTCTGACATTTTGTGGTTTGTGGCAAGATTATTACCGAATCCTCCAAGGTTATTCCCGTTGGCATCCTTAAAGTGGTAGTAGTTGGGTACAATATCATTTAAAAGTTCTGCTTTTGCCATATGGGTATATACGACATCAAGTATAACACCCATACCTGCATCGTGAATGGCATCTATAAGCTCCTTCAGCTCTTTTACCCTTAATTCGGGATCGGCAGGATTTTCTGAATATGCACCATCAGGTGAAAAATAGTTATGAGGGTCATATCCCCAGTTATAATTGTTTCCCTGTACTGAATAGTCATTTTCCCTTTTACCCATATCAGCTTCATCACCATAATACCAGGCCATTACCGGAAGCAATTGCACATGTGTTACACCTAGAGATTTAAGATAGTCCAACTTGTCAATAAATGCCTTATAGGTTCCCCATCTTGCATTTTGATCCTTTTCAATACTGGTGTCGGATGTAAAATCTCTGACATGGATTTCCCAGATTACTGCATCCTCCCGCTTTTCATACCCTTTGATATGAGCCCGGTCAAATCCAGTCGGGTTGGTACTGCTTAAATCTACTATATCTGCTTTGCCCACGATGTCTCCATCTGGACCTGCATTTCCTGCTGTATCCACTCTGGTTACCGCCATTGATTTTGCATATGGATCTAGTACCTTTTTTGTAATTCCATCATTTGTAACATCATATTGATAGAAATACCCTCTCAAGTCATCTATCCCTAAATCCTTGGGAGCAGCATGTACCGACCATACACCTTTCTCCCCTTTTGTGAGCTCAAGGCTTCCTATCAGCTTCGAGGAATCCCTTTTATCGTAGAAATTTGCAGCGACCTTTGTGGCTTTTGGCGCCCATAGCTTTAAGACAGCACTTCCGTTGCTGTAAGTTGCGCCAAGGTCATCACCACTGTAGTAATATAATTCGTCAATCAATCTCCAGCCGGAGGTTGCAGTGACGGTTCTTTCCGAGTATGTAACACTAAGTGTCCGATTTTCCAGATCATTCGGCACAGTAACTTCAACAGTAGTAGCTCCTGTGATAACCACGTTCTCAGGATTAATTACAGTACCGTCTGCGTCCTTGATTTCAAGCGCACCTTTCAGTTCGTCGGGCTTTAATCCTTCAGTCATGGTAAATGTCAGTAAAAGCTTGCTTTTTGAAACAATTTCTGCCGAAACCAAGCCCACTGCCAATTCTTTGTACGGTGAAATATAAACTGAATTATCTCCCTCTCTTACCCATATTTGATTATACTTACTGAAAAGATTAAAGCTTTTGTCTGCTCCTTCTTTACTTCCGTCATTTCTGTTTACAATCAGGAAACTCAATTTTTGGGCCTTTTCCTTTAATGGCACATCAATATATGCTCCATAACGGTCCATATGCCCGCTGTCAAAGGCAGTTGCACCCACAGGCCATTCTCCATTTTCTGGCGAAGCCGTTTTAACATCATCCCATAACCAGAGGCCCCAGCCCTCATAATCCTTGCTATTTTTGGTATAATGAATTCTTATAGTGTTCTCGGGGAGTTGAACCGGCTCATAATTCCATACCTGGTCTGTTCCCTGCTTTATCCATATTTCATTCATTTCAGGCTTTTTAATTATGAAAGCCTTGTCTCCGCTGTCTTTATTCCCAGTATTTTTATCCAATACTAGGAATCCTATATTTTTGGCATTATCCTTTAACTGGACATCAACATAAACACCATAGCTGTCCATTTGGTTCAGATCAAAAGTTGTTGCTCCAGTTGGCCAGTTTGCAGAAGCGTTGGCTACATCGTTCCAGAGCCAGAGACCATACCCTTCATAGTCGCCATTGGTCCTGTTATAATGAATTCTTATATGTCCGTCAGGAACCCCCGGTATACCCGCATCCACAGAATCAGTAGTCAGTATTGCAGTTCCTCCCTGATCTCTTCCAGGAATACTTATGCTTAACTTTCCACCAGTAACAGTATACTGCGTACCACTGTATTCATCTTTATAAACTGAACCGTCTTTTACTTGAACATTAAAAGTAATTCCGTCCGCCTTATTTATTGATGTATTCAGTGCAACAAATATACTCTTTCCGTCATAAGTCCTTTTTACCACAGAGTATCCTTCGCTGTTTCCACCGGCTACTTTCGTTCTTATTCCCTTTGAAAATAACTTGGAATGGTTTTTTCTGATATTCAGCAGCTTTTTGTAATGGTCATAGAAATCCATCATATCAGAGTTTTCTGCCTCAAATTGAGACCATGGCATCTGAGACCTATTATCATATTTCGGATAATTATTTGCGCCAGATAAGCCCAATTCCTCTCCATAATATATTACGGGCTGCCCTTTTTCGGTAATTTGAAGTGCCGAGGCTACCTTCATTTTTCCCCTGTCCCCATTGAGTGTCACTGACAGGAAACCATCTTCATCATGACTGCTTAGGAATTGCCCTAAGGTTGCAGTATTACCCAGCTGTTTATCACGATTACTCAAATAGTCATTAGCTTCATCGATTCTGCCGTCTACAAATCTTTGAGCAATTTCATTAAATTCAAAATCTAGAAGAGAATCCATCTGCCCTGATTGAAGTTTGCCAGCAGTATTACTAATCCCTGCACCAAACCATTCACCAATCAGTTTATGATCTGGTTTAATGGTGGTTAAAGCATTCTTGAAAGCCATCCATGTTGCATCTTCAACATGCTTGATAGTATCAACTCTGAAATAGTCAATAGTATCTCCTCTATTGGTTTTTGCATTGCTAAGCCATTCTGTCTGCCATTGGATAATTTGAGCCCTAATGGATGGGTCCTCGGTTTTAAAGTCTGGAAGACCCGACAGTTCACCCTGTACTTCATCACTTCCCCCGTCACGAAGCATATTAGCAAATCTAGCACGATCCTCATCAGTGGGGTAGTTTGTCTTGTTTGAACCATTACCTGCATCTGTTGCCTTGAGACCATATCCTGTGTGATTTAAAACCACATCCACCATGATTTTTATTCCTTTATCATGGGCGGCCTCTATCAACTCCTTGAAAGTATTCATATCTCCCAGGTGTTCGTCAAGCTTTGTAAAGTTCTTTGCCCAGTATCCGTGATAGCCATAATAAGAACTTCCATCATTAGCTCCTATATTGTAATCAACATTGTCAACAATTGGCGTGATCCATATAGTATTTATCCCAAGTTCGTCCAGGTAGTTCAGCTTGTCTATAATACCCTGAAAATCTCCCCCACGGTATGTTCCCGTATCATCTGCACTATAATTTTCACCGTTAGGGTCGTCATTAGATTTGTCACCATTATTAAACCTGTCAGTAAGCATAAAGTAAATTCTTGCTTCATCCCAGTCAAAATCCAGTTCTCCGACAGATACTCTGGTTTTTACCTCAACAGACGCCGATGAATTATGTTTTATTCCATACTCATCAATAACTACAATGGGAATTTCCTTGATTCCCGCTGTTACGTTGTCTTTTACGGCAATAGTCACAGCACCGATTTCAGGATCAATATAAGTATTCTCTTTTCCTCCTAATTGTGTCAGATCAGCATAAATAGCTGAAACTTTTCCCTTATCCAAGTCCACCGATACTGAAAGAACAGCATTTTCATTATAGGATATACTTTCAGGTGATACCTTTGTAGAAATTGTCGCCTGAGGTATGATGTGTACAATCTTAGAAACTCCGTCGACAGTATTCATGGGATCTGGAATTTCCTTATTTTGCCCGTCTTTTGTAATAAGGTAGGAGTACTCATAAGTACCTTGTTTTATACCAGAAAGAGTATATTCAAAACGTTCATTTTTAGCGGAATATACCATGGGATATTCCGTTTGGTTGATTTTTAGCTTCACACCGTTTCCGTCAAGATTCAGGATATGCATTTGATTCTTTTGATAAAGCTCGTCATCCCTGTAATAGAAGGTAAAGTCTCCCCCATTGTTGACAGGAGCTGATGACGCAGGAACTATATCAAGTTCACCTACACCTTCGTGAGCTGTTACTTTAGTGACGGTCTGACCCACCGTTTTTACAGACCTGTCAAAATTCTGATCTACCACAGCCCAATCAGTGCCTTTTCTGATTTTAAAGCCTACACTGTTATTTGCGGCTCCAACTTCAATTTTGGCTATGGAAGCGCCATCTTTGAGTTCGGTAAAATCAATCTGACCATCTTGCTTTCCGGTTCCCCATACCCAAAGATTCCATCCTTCATAATCCTCATTTTGTCTTATGTATTTGAATTGGATATACCTTTGAACAGTACTTACCGCATCATTGATTGAATCCTTGGCACTCCTGTTTTTGTTATCATAAATAAACCGCACCGTCTCACCATTGGCGGGCACTACCAGACTGATATTGTCCCCATCGGGATAGCAACCATCCCATACTCCGTTCAGAGTCACTTTGTACTGGTAAGAACCTCCTGGAAGAAACGCTTGGAATGCGTAGATACCGTCCTCATCTACATCATACATTTTGGTTACTTCAGTTGACGGAGACCAGTCACCGCTTTCACCCAGCTCACTCTGGAAGCTGCCCGCAAGAGCCGCCGTCACAAAAGTATCATTGACGGTATCTTTAACCGATTGTGTATTATTATTATAATAAAATGTAACAATTCCTTTTGTGGTAACTGTTAGCTGCTTATTTCCCTGCTCAGGATATGATTCTGTAGAGCTGTCATTTAATACTACCTTATATTCATATTCTCCTTCTTTAAACTCTGCGGATAGTTTATAGATTCCTCCGCCTATGTACTCCATATCAGAACCGGTATCAACCGGATCCCATCCTATGGCTCCGGCTGTAGTTACTTGTACTGTACCTACTACTGCAGGCGATACAAACATTGAAGGATTGTTTATGGAATCAGTAACCAGGTTTGTGTTTGAATCATATCGGAATATTACCTTCTTTCCGCCATTAGGTACCGATATGGTTATATTGTCGACAGGAACTGCCGTGTCCCAAGCATCATTCAATGCTACCTTATATTGGAACTGGCCTTCTGGAAGATAACGGCTTAATTCAAATATGCCGTTATCATAATAAACCATTTCGGTGACAGGACTTGCAGGATCCCAGTCCGCCTCCGCCCCCAATTCGTTCTGGAAATCTCCAGCCAATGCAGCAGTAACTGCCACCGGCGCAGCGATTTCAGCTCTGGCTACATTTTGAACCCCATTCGGCAAAAGTGGGTTAAATACTCCAACCGCAATGGCCAAAGCTAAAATCCACGAAAGAATCTTTTTTCGTGTTGTTTTCATTTTACTGAAACCTCCTTAATTAAGCTTTTATCAATGACATTTTTACTAATTATGCAAGCGTTTGCGCAACTAGCAAAAAAACATGACCTTAATTATCTTATTTTTGGGAAATAGTACATTGCGTGCGATTTAGATGTGTTAATATTGTCGTAACTATATTATCATGGTTTAGTTGATTATACAATAATTACATTACAATTTATTTTAATTTTTTGTACAATATGCCAAATATCAAAATGAAACATATTATATTTTTTTCAGAACAATTTTGTGCAAACATTTGCGCAACAAAAGTGAGTTTGAATTAAATAGAATTCAAGGACCTCAAGAATAAATAGCTACTATCATATAGTTCATTTTTAAATGCAACAAGACCCCAAGCATTTAACTTGTAGGCCTAAAGTTTTTGTGTTAATGATTATTCTATAAAATAAAAACAAGGTCTTGTGCTATTAACACAAAACCTTGATATA
>JAEYNI010000321.1 GCA_023412635.1 Bacillota bacterium | reverse complement strand
GATTTTCTCTATATTCATGAATTATTTTCCCTTTCATATATAAATAGTAAATGTGTTTATTCTCCCCTTGTGACAGAAAAAATATATAGCATTTATCTTTAATAGTGCAAGGTTTATAATAATATTTCGTTACTTATTGACTCCAGCTTAATCCATATGTAGTATAATATTGAAGAATTACTTTAAGAGATAAATAGTATGTTAATATTTTATTCATTTGGAGGTTTATTTTGGATCTAAGACATGTGAGAAATCATAAAGGGGTTATTTTAGCGATCTGTTCTTGCTTTTTACTGGCTTCATTATTATCTGGTTGTAAGGACTCATTTAATGAAACTAGTCACAAGAGTATTGATGTAGTGAATCCAACAACTTCATACATAAGTACCACGGCAGAAACTACAAATGAGAAAAAGGATAATGTTTTAGAGGAAATAGATATTAATAATTTCAAGCCAATTAAAGAGTATTTTATTAAATATGATTTTGATGTAAATATAAATGGCACTAAAGAAGAACCGCTTTCATTTACAGTTAAAGGGGAATATGATCTTAATCTGGATGGAAGCTTGGATAATATAATCTTGTTATTACAGGGCCATTCGGGGAGAGAAAAGAATATTCAGACGTATTTACAAGTAGATAATATTAATGAGGAAATTTACATGGATCATACATCAGACGGTGAAGTCAGAATAATTGATCTCGACAAAAATGATAAATTTATAGAAATTGCATATTTTGATGAAGGACCAAGTGGCGATCCAGCGTTTACTTTTTACAGATATAATGGAACTGAGCTTTATAAGATTGGTAGTCTTCCAAGTGATGTACTCTTTGATGGAAAGGATAGTTTTATACCAGGATGTTTCATTTCAAAATTTGATCCCAAGTTCTGTTCCGCTTGGTATGAAATTAAGGATAATCAGTTTGTTCAAAGAGATAATGATATTGGAAAATACCTGGGGAAGACCTATAAGTTCGGTGGAGGAGAAGCCTATTTCATACCTGCTGAAGAAATGCCAAAGAATTTTGAACCTAGCTGGGAAGAACCTAGGCAATTTGAAGTCATAGAAATAAAAGTTATTGATGCATATTTTTATCCCGGTGAAAGGAATTTAAACCGTTACTTTGTAGAGTTACAAAATAGTGAAAAGGGTATGCTTTACTTTTGGAGCGGGGATTAATTATACTTCCGTATTCTCGGGACTGCATTGAGTGTTGCGGGCTTTTTCAGCCGTTCTATGCAAGGAGCTGAAAGAGAAGCAGTTGAGGACTTGCAGACGCAGATAACGAAAATAATATAAAGTTTGAATCTTTACGATTGAAATCCTCGGACAAGAAGTCTAAAAGAGGAATAATCTAGTCTTAAGTTAAGGAGATAGTAATGAAGCGCGTATATAATGTAAAATCTGGAGTTTATACAAACATTTTATCCGAGGATAATCCAAGTTATTCGGGAATATTAGCCGGTGAATGCAAAGGAGATATCTGGATAGACGATGTAAAAAATCCGGAATTAGCATTGGTGTATTCCAATGCGGTCGGAGGCTTTGCAATTCTAGGTGAGCCAAAGAATAATGCTGTTTATGATAAGTTTAACGAATTTCTCAGAGAAGTGTTTTTTGTGGAATTAAAAAGCAGGGGGGTTGATGGTTTTGAGTTTTCTATGGCAAGTGAAAAAGCAGAAGAATACATATTGGGGTTATTCACCGATAAAAACATCAATCAGGAAGACGAATATTTCTATAGAAAATCCGGCCTTTACAATTTGGAGACACCGGATAAATACAATATTATTAAGGTAGACCCGCATTTTATTGAACAGTTGAAGGCTGGTAAATATGTTAATGCCGAATTCCTGACTGATAGATTATTAGGTTCGTGGGAAAGTTTTGAGCAGTTCTTCACGAAAAGCTTAGCATTCGTTGCTACACTGGATAAATCCATAGTCTCAGTGATTATAGGAACAGCAAGATATAAAAATGTAGTACCTATTGATATTGAGACAATACAGGAACATAGAAAAAAAGGATTGGCATATATTTTAACTCAGTACTTTGTTAATGAGTGTGCAATTAGAGAACTCGTTGCTCAATGGAACTGTATTGATTCTAACACTGCCTCCAGAAAGACGGCAGTAAAAGCAGGATTTGATCTATTTAAGAAGAAACCATTTTACTGGTTTGATATATAGCAACAAGAAATGACTAAAGTATATAAATATTTCATGAAGATTCAACAAAACCTGATATACAGGCTTTGCTAACTAAAATCCGCTTACCGCACATTCACAATTAAGTGCGGTATTTTTTATATCAATTGCTACTGTATTATTGACACTGATTGGATATAATGTTTATAATATACATAAACATTATACGAATATGTTTGAAGTTGTTTAAAAATGAGATGTTAAGGTGGGTGTGGATGTGAAAGCAAGTATAGATTATATTCCAGAAACTGTACTAAAGAAAACAAATCCAGAAGATGATGGTATGAATCCTCTTCTGTTGAAAGAACTTCATGAGGATATAAAAAATAAGTTTTCTCATATAACAAGTTCGCTTGTTTTAAGACATGGAAATATTATATTTGAGGAGTACTATAATGGGGCTACTGTAGACTCACTTCATCAAATAAGATCTGTAACAAAAAGTATTTTATCAGCATTAATTGGGATTGCAATTAAAAAAGGTGATTTACAGGATATTGAGGTTAAGGTTGTGGATTTGCTCCCTGAATACGTGATTCAGGAAATGGATGCAAGAATAAATAGCATTTCCATAAAACATCTACTTACAATGACCTCGGGGATTCCATATGATTTTATGTCTTATATGCAATGGGTGCAGTGGATTCAATTTGATAATCCTATTCAAGGATTATTTACAGAAATTTTAGAGTCGGAACCAGGTTATAAATTTAATTATAATGATCCTGGAGTGCATATGCTTTCAGCTATACTTTCGAAGGTTTCTGGGGTAAAGGCGAGTGATTATGCTTGTGAATACATATTTAACGAATTAGGTATTACTAATTTTACATGGCCCGCGGACAGCCTTGGTAACAATATTGGTTGTGCAGAACTTACCCTAAGAACAAGGGATATGGCAAAGTTTGGCCAGCTGTATCTAAATAAAGGGAAATGGAAGGATAAACAAATCATACCGATTGAATGGATTAAACAATCAACTACAGAGCAAACTGCGGGAGGAGCGCCAGGTGGAGATAGGTACGGATATCTCTGGTGGATTACAGAGATTGAAAATTACTCAGCTTATTATGCCTTTGGATACGGAGGACAGTTGATTTATGTAATCCCGGATTTAGACATTGTTACGGTTATTACATCAGATTTACAGGGTCCTCATTTAGAGAACAAGACGATTGTGGGTAAATATATTATTCCTTCTGTTATGAAATAACATATGAAGTTAATAATTTTGAAGGATATGAAACCATTTTACTGGTTTCATATATAATCAATGCCCTGATTGACCTCACACATAGGATAGTAAAATATGAGTGAGATTCAATTAGGGCACTTTATATTACGATAAATTTTAGTTTTTGTTCTGGCTTATTGTATGATTGAAGGCAATTCAATCATTGCTTTGAACAAATCTCCGTCAATTTTGATAGAGAAGTGCCCACCCTGCAGCTCAGTAAGACTTTTTGCGATTGAAAGTCCCAGACCTGAACCTTCACTGTGGCGGGAGGCGTCGCCTCTTTTAAACCGTTCCATCAGCTCATCCTCATTTACGTTAAGCTCATAGGTTGAAATATTTTTCACAATTATTTTAACCTTTTCGTTTGTATGTTCAACATCAATGTATACTCTGGAGTTGGGAAGAGCATACTTGAATACATTTGACAAAAGGTTTTCAATTACTCTCCAAAGTAGCTTGCCGTCAGCATTGACATAAACATTCTCTGAAGGGAAGCTGGTTCTGAAAGTAAGCCCCGAGGCTTCGATTTTATCTGACAGCTCGCCTAGGCCCTGGCTTATCAGTGAGGCAACATTCAGTTTTTCGTAGTTAACTGCTATACTCCCGCTTGTTGCCTTTGCAGCTTCAAATAAATCCTCTGTAAGTGATTTTAGCCTCTGGGATTTTGAATCAATAATTCCAAGGTATTTATCAGCATTTTCCGAATTTAGGCCTTCGTTTTTCAAAAGATCAACATAAGTTATTATTGAGGTTAAAGGGGTTTTCAAATCATGTGAGACATTAGTTATCAGCTCTGCCTTCATCCGCTCTGATTTTACCTGGCTGCCTACTGCATTTTTTAAACCATCTGCTATCTTGTTGACAGACTCCGCCAGAGATCTGATTTCAGGAATCCCTTGTTCGGGTATATTATAGGATAACTCTCCGGCGCGGACTCTTTCTGCTCCTATCTTTATATTGATCAAGGTTTTTAAGTTTTTTAACAGATAATAAATTGCAAAAACATTAATGCCTGCTAAAGCAAGAAAGCCAAAAAACGTTGCTTCATCACCGGCCACAAACATCAAGGCAGATATTATGGTCAGAACAGCATATACACCAAAAATAAGAACCAGTTTCACTGCCAGAGGACTTTTATCAAAAATCCCACCAATGTTCGTTTTTATCTTTAAATAGAAAATCTTTATTCTGGTAAAAATCCAATTGACAAGCTTGTAAAGCAGGGTATGTTTAATGGCCTCATGCCTTTTTAGCCTTTTAATGAACATTGTGACAAATAATATTCCAATTAGTGTACCCAATGCAATTATGGTGCCGAATATGGAATAAATAACACTGGTGTTAAATTGTAAATTATCTCTATAAAAATGCGGAAGAAACTCTACAATGGGTGCAAAACAAAGAGCTATTGCACCAACACTGACTACTAATGCTATATCAAGATAAATAATGTCTACAGCAACGAGATGAACACCTTCCTTGTCATAACGTCTTCCGGCAGAATAAATCAGATATATCAGGCCTGTTAAAAAGGTCATCAGACCAATAGCAGAAGTTTGTATTCCGGTCAGGCCATTGTTTGAATTCTTCTCAAAGATAGTAACCTCTGTTTGATATCTTTCAGGGGACATACCAAGATATACAACAGTATCTGAAGGCACACTGTATTGTGTGTAGTAGTTATATCCGAAATATTGATTCCAGTTATTTTGAGTCAGTTTGACTGAAAAGGGTAGGTTGTTATAATAGTTTTCCATTGAGTCATTTCCAATAACATTTGAAAGGATGGTTTTCCCGTTTTCAACCACTGAATAATAAATACCTTTAAGGTTATTAAGATAACTGATCGTAGACTTATAATTTTCGAGCTGTTGGTTGATTAAATCTTTCTGAATTTCAGCAATGTAATTGTCATACTTATCATTAATTTCCTTTATCTCTGTATTCTTCTTATCCCTAGCGGCCTTGATTTTATCCTGAATTTCCTTGTTTTGTATATCTGAAATTACATCAGTATTTTCATGTACATTACCATTAGCATCAATTATGACAGGTTGATCCTTTATGTAGTCCTGATATTGATTAATTGAGTTGTAGAAATCATGATCAACCTGTTGAAGCTCGTTTTGCCGCTCATTCTCATAGT
>JAEYNI010000292.1 GCA_023412635.1 Bacillota bacterium | reverse complement strand
AGCCGGCTGAGTTGCTTGCGTCAGGAATCTTGAAAGCAACAGGTATACGTGAGCCTTTATATATAACTGCACTAAAATATGCGGGTAGTAAGATTTCTGCATCAATTCATCCGGAACATATAAATTCAATAAAATTGGATGAACTGAAAAACCCGCTTGTCAGCTGGTATGAGAATAAGTTTTCTGAACCGGCCACATCTCAGTTTTTAAAGCAATTGGAACTAAAAAATATTGGATTCGGGTATGATCAAAAGAAACCGGTGATTTCAGATATTAATATCTCTATTAACAAGGGCGAGATGGTCGGGCTTGTGGGGCAGAACGGAGCAGGAAAGTCTACACTATCAAAAGTTATATGTGGATTTGAAAAGCAATCAGCAGGTACTATTTTTTTTAATGGAAATAGTATTGATGATGACAGTATTACCGAAAGAGCACAGAAAATTGGTCTTGTAATGCAAAACCCCAACCATATGATATCAAAACCCATGATTTTTGATGAAGTAGCTCTGGGTCTAATGACCAGAGGCTGGAGCAGGAAGGATATCAATGACCGGGTTTTGGATACATTGAAAACCTGTGGACTTTTTGAATACAGAAACTGGCCGGTTTCAGCATTGAGCTATGGTCAAAAAAAGCGAGTAACCATAGCTTCAATTCTTGTTTTGGAGCCTCAGATTATTATACTTGATGAACCTACGGCAGGTCAGGATTTTATGCATTACACCGAATTTATGGAATTCTTACTTGAACTAAACAGAAAGAACGGTACAACAATTGTGATGATTACCCATGACATGCATTTGCTCCTGGAATATACCGAACGGTGTTTGGTTATGGCAGAAGGCAGGGTAATTGCAGATGCTGTGCCTGCTTCAATTCTCACCAATGATGAAATAATTAATAAGGCGAGCTTAAAGAGAACTTCTCTGTACGAATTGGCTGTGAAATCTGGAATAAGCAACTCCCAGGCCTTCGTTCAACATTTTATTGATTTTGACAGGAGGGTGAGAGTAAATGGCACGAATGTTAACTTATAAGGACACGGGAAGCATTATCCACTCTCTTAGCGGAACAACCAAACTTCTATATTTTATGGTTTGGTCATTGATCTGTATGATTACTTACGATACCCGTCTTTTGATATTTATGCTAGCCTTAAGTATATTTGCATTTAAAGTTTCAAAAGTGGATTTTGCGGATGTAGCTTTTGTATTGAAGCTGATTTTGATATTTCTAAGTATAAACCTTATTGCAATTTTTATTTTCTCTCCCGAGGAGGGAGTTAAAATTTACAATAATAGAACACAACTTTTACATATTGTAGGAAAGTATAATTTTACAGCCGAACAGCTTTTTTATGAACTGAATGTGGCACTAAAATATTTCACAATAATTCCTATTGCCTTATTATTTATTTTGACTACTAATCCAAGTGAATTCGCTGCTTCATTAAATAAAATAGGCGTAAGCTATAAAATCAGTTATTCAGTGGCCATAACACTGCGGTATATACCTGACATGCAGAGGGATTATACAATTATTTCTCAGGCTCAACAAGCCCGAGGGATTGATATGTCAAAAAAAGTGAGTCTTATTAAAAGAATGAAAAACGCAGCTGCAATTTTAATTCCGTTATTTTTTTCAAGCATGGAAAGGATTGATACTATCTCAAATGCATTGGAATTAAGGGGCTTTGGAAAGAATAACAGAAGAACCTGGTATTCTGCAGGAAAGATGCAAAGACTTGATTGGATAATTGTTTTTGCACTAATTATATTTTTATGTGTATCAATTTTGATAACGTTTGCAGATGGGAGCAGATTTTATAATCCGTTTATCTGATATATGTGTAAGTAATAGCTTTGTGTTATAATACATTTGTTATTTGGTTTATAGTAAGTTTATAATATATAAACTGCCATTTTGATTTGTTCAGAGGTTTACATAAATGTCGATTACCAAAATAAATGTAAAAAAACACGTAATAAAACACAGAATTCTGAAGGAATTTATTGAAGGGTCCAGGCTTAGTATCCCAATAGCGTTGGGATATTTTCCTGTATCCTTTACTTTTGGTTTAATGGCGGTAAAGGGAGGAATACCTGTCTGGATAGTAATTTTAATATCTATGACAAACCTTACCTCTGCGGGACAGTTTGCTGGGACAAACCTTATAATTGCAGGTGCCGGACTTGCTGAAATTACCGTAACTACCTTCATAATCAATATACGGTACATGCTGATGTCACTGTCTCTTTCACAAAAGCTGACAGCCGGACTTTCAAATGTTAAAAGGTGTGTCATGGCTTTTGGTATAACAGATGAGACCTTTACTGTGGCAGCAATGCAGAAGAAGGATATTACTTTTCCCTTTATGACAGGCCTTGAGCTGCTTCCTTATATAGGCTGGGCGGCTGGTACTGCGGCCGGAGCGATGGTTTGTACGCTGCTGCCGGAAAGCCTGCAGAACTCCATGGGGATAGCTCTATATTCCATGTTTATTGCACTGGTAATTCCTGCTGCTAAGAAATCAAAAGCAGCTTTGACTGTATCCGGTTTCGCTATACTTATAAGTTCCATTCTGAAGTGGGTACCTTTCTTTTCCTTTATATCAGGTGGCTGGAGAATAATTATTTCTACAGTAATTGCATGTTCCCTGGGAGCAAAAATGTTTCCATTGGAAGATGTCCTGGATAGTCAGACAGAGGACCATAATTTTGAAGATGGTTTTATAGAAGGTAAAAAAATGGAGGGTTAAATGGATAGAATATTGGCTGCAGTTATCTTAATGGCACTTGTAACATATCTGCCCAGAGCTTTGCCTTTGGCAATCTTTAAGAAAAGGATACGGTCGCGGTTTGTTACTGCCTTTCTAAGTTATGTCCCATATGCAGTGCTTGGGGCAATGATATTTCCCGATATTCTGACTTCTACAGGACATCTGGGATCTGCACTGACAGGGCTGTTGATAGCTGCAATAATGGCTTATTTCGAAAGAGGGCTTTTACAGGTGGCTGTTTGTGCTATATTGGCAGTATATGTTTGCGAACTGATTATAGTAAGATTATAATAAAAATTAATGGTTAACCCATAAATAGCTAATAGATTTGAATTGGGAGGTACTATGCACAAGAGATATATATTATCATTGGATCAGGGAACTACCAGCTCCAGAGCTGTTTTGTTTGATAGTCTGACAGGTCAGATAGCGGGCATGAAAAGCGTCCCGTTAAAACAGATATACCCTCAGCCAGGCTGGGTTGAACATGACGCCTTGGTAATATACAATGACCAGCTGAAGGCTATGTCAGAGGCCATTGAAGAAGCCGCTGTCAGCCCGGAGCAGATTGCCTGCATAGGAATAACAAATCAGAGAGAAACTGTCGTAGTATGGGAAAAATCAACCGGAAGGCCGATTTACAATGCAATAGTATGGCAGTGCAGAAGATCCTCGGACATATGTGACAATTTAAAAATGAGCGGCCTTACAGCAGAAATAAAAAAGAGAACAGGTCTTGTAATTGATGCATATTTTTCAGGAACCAAGATCAAATGGATATTAGATCATGTGGAGGGTGCCAGGGAAAAGGCACAAAAGGGTGAACTCCTGGCAGGAACGATTGATTCCTGGCTGGTTTGGAAGCTATCGGGAGGTAAAACCCATGTGACCGATTATTCCAATGCATCGAGAACAATGCTGTATAATATAAAGGAACTCAAATGGGACGAAATGCTGCTCAAAGAGCTTGAAATTCCGGAATGTATGCTCCCGGAAGTCGTCCCATCTTCAGGTGTTTGTGCCTGCACAAAGTTTTCATCTGATGAATATAGGTCTGGTGATGAGTTAAATTATAATGAAAGAGTTATTAAAAATATATTAGATACCGGAATCCCTATTTCCGGTATGGCTGGAGATCAGCACGCTGCGTTGTTTGGTCAGGCTTGCTTTAAGCCCGGAGATGCAAAGAATACATATGGCACAGGCTGCTTTATTCTTATGAATACAGGAAAGAAGCCTGTGGAGTCAAAAAACAATCTTTTGACAACCATCGCCTGGGGGATAAATAACGAGGTGGAGTACGCTCTGGAAGGCAGTGTTTTCAACGCCGGAGCTGCAATTCAATGGCTGAGGGATGAATTGGGAATTATAGAAAGTGCGCATCAAAGCGATATTGAAGCCGAGCAGGTGGAGAATACCGGAGGGGTGTATGTTGTTCCAGCCTTTACCGGACTTGGGGCTCCATACTGGGATATGTATGCCAGAGGAACAATAATTGGATTAACCAGAGGAACCAACAAAAAGCATATTATCAGAGCAACGCTGGAAGCTATAGCATATCAGAGCAGAGATGTTCTTGAGGCAATGCAAAAAGACTCCCAAATAGAGCTGAACGAACTGAAAGTTGACGGTGGAGCCAGTGTAAGTGAATTTCTGATGCAATTTCAAGCGGATATATTGAATATTCCAGTGCTAAGGCCTGTAATACGGGAAACAACTGCAATGGGTGCGGCTTACCTGGCGGGACTTGGAATTGGAATATGGAATTCAAGAGATGAAATTGCGGACAGCTGGAACCTTGATAAAACATTTAAGCCCTCTGAGAACAAAAAGTATTTTGATCAACTGTATTTTAAGTGGAAAAAGGCTGTAGAGCGTTCTCTGAAGTGGGATTTGTAAACAGGCTTTCTTTTATAGAAAAAGTGTACTATATCAATTTAATATGTTATAGTATTACAAAAGTATAGTTTATGTTTTGATACTATTTAAAAATAGATATGAAATATATATTTTCATCACTTTTTGTGCCTTGAGCACAGCGAAAGGAATGATAGTTAATATGGATATAAAACAGGTTTGTATTAAAGCAAGTGAAGCGTCAATAAGGATGGCTGAACTTGACGGTGCAGCAAAAAACAATGCGCTTTCGGCCGTTGCGGATTCACTGCTGAAAAATAAAGATAAGCTTATTGCTGCAAATACTAATGATATAAAAAGAAGTGAAGAAGAAAAGCTGGCCGCACCATTGCTGAAGAGGCTTAAATTTGACGAGAAAAAAATATATGATGTAGTTGAAGGTATCCGTAGCCTTATACAGCTTGAGGAGCCAGTAGGGAAAACCATGCTTTCAACCATGCTGGACGAGGGACTGGAACTATACAAAGTAACCTGTCCCATAGGTGTTATAGGAATTATATTTGAATCGAGGCCTGATGCCCTGGTACAGATATCAACCTTATGCCTTAAGAGCGGCAATAGTGTCCTTCTTAAGGGAGGCAGAGAGGCAAAGGAAACCAATAGAGCCTTAACTGATATTATTGAGGAAGCAACAGTTGCTGCCGGGATGCCAAAAGGCTGGATTACTCTTCTTGAAAGCCGTGACGATGTAAGTGAAATGCTAAAAATGGATGCTTATATTGATTTGGTCATACCAAGAGGCTCAAATGAGTTTGTCCGCTATATTATGGATAATTCTAGAATACCGGTAATGGGGCATGCTGACGGTATCTGTCACGTTTATGTCGACAAGGCTGCAGATCTGGATATGGCAACAAGGATAACAGTAGATTCAAAGACTCAGTATGTGGCAGTGTGTAATGCTACAGAAACGTTGCTTGTTCATAAATCTGTAGCACCTGAATTTCTTCCTGGACTGAAAGCTGAACTGGATAAAAAGAATGTGGACATCTACGGTGATGAAGAAACACGGAAGATAATACCTGTCAATGCGGCCACAGATGCTGATTGGGCCACAGAATATCTCGATTATACCATTTCTATTAAAACCGTATCAGATGCAGATGAAGCTATTGAGCATATTAATACTTACGGTTCAGGACATACAGACAGTATAGTTACTTCAAATAAACAAACTGCTTTAAAGTTTATGAATCTGGTTGATTCCGGAAATGTATTCTGGAATGCTTCCACTAGATTCAGTGACGGTTTTAAATACGGTTTTGGTGCAGAAGTCGGCATCAGCACCAGCAAGCTTCATGCCAGAGGACCTGTAGGCCTGGAGGGCTTGCTGAGTTATAAATATATGCTTATTGGCAACGGGCAGATTGTCGACGACTATGCTAACAATAGAAAGACCTTTAAACATGTAAAGTTGAACAAACAGATACAGGATATGTAAAACAAATAAAATAAAAATATTTGATACAGAATGAAAGGAGACTTAAGAATGAACTATGAAATTATTTCTACTGATAAGGCGCCTGCAGCAATAGGGCCATACTCACAGGCTGTTAAATACGGTAATTTTATATATACCTCCGGCGCAATTCCTGTTGAGCCTAAAACCGGTGAAGTGGTTTTAGGCGGAGTGGAGGCTCAGGCGGAACAGGCTCTGAAAAACCTTGCAGAAGTGCTGGCAGGCGCAGGGGCAAGCCTTGAAAATGTTATAAAGACTACAGTTTTTATAAAAAATATGAATGATTTCTCAGCAATAAATGAAGTTTACAAAAGGTTTTTTACAGCAAATTTCCCTGCGAGATCCTGCGTAGAGGTTGCAAGACTTCCAAAGGATGTGCTGATTGAAATTGAATGTGTTGCAGTAGTGTAGCGTTTGAAGCACAAAATCCAAACAGATACTGAAAAGGGCCTGCGTAAGCAGACCCTTTAAACTTATATATCCAACTTCTAATTAATATCCAGCCTCTAACATCCAACTTCTACCTCTAACTTCCAACTTCCAACCTCCAACCTCCAACCTCCAAAAATCACATATCTCTATAAAATATCAGATTTAATTCCATGTCATTGTCAATCTGGCCGTCTCTAAACATTTTAGTATATTTCCCTGTCAGTGACTTAGCAATTTTAGCCCTTGAATTATTAAGCTGCGTCAAAAGATCCGCAAAGGCAGGCTGTTTTGCCAGATTGTTCCGCATTTCCTTTGGAGGAGGGCAATAGCGGAACAGTATTGAGCGAGCGAGCTTGTTCAAACGTAGTATACCTTTTGACTCGTAATTTATCCAGGTCTCATAGTCACTTGTAAAAATATCTCTCATAAGATTTCTGTTCTTTTGAATCTGAATTTTTATTTTTTCCTTTGCATCCTCTGTCAGATCGTGATTCTTCTTAAAGAACTGAATGTAGTCGGTATATTCAGAGGTAAGAGATTTCTCTGTAATATCGTTCCATGCTACCCCCATCATGGTTCTGCAAAGTTCCCAACGGAAAGCTCCGATTAATTTGAGTACAAGTTCTGAGAGATTTTCATCGGTAAAAGCCGGAACTATAAATCTTCCAGGCGTATTTCTGGCTTTTCCGGTAATTTCCTGCCACATGGAAATTCTTGACCCGAAGGTAGGTACTATAATAATATCCGGTCGGATTTCCTTCATTATCGGCTCTTTTTCAATACCTTTAGCTTCGTTTTTGTACCATATTTCTCTATAGAACACTGAAAAATCAATGGCAAGTAAATTATTAATAGCCTGTTGAAGCTTATGAGGTGTTACAACAGCTTTTTCCAGGTCACGGGTAATTATATCCTTGTGAAGTACTGGAAAATAACTGCTGATATGACCGTGACATACCTTTTGGTTAGTTTTAAGCATATTGCTTATTTCAAAATGCACCTTAGCTTTGAAGTCACGGTCATAAGCCGGTTTATCTGCATCGGTAACCATCTTCCTCTTTTTCATATCTCTGAACACATCGGAGTAATCCTGTCCAAAGTCATTTATTGAAGGATCTTTCTGGTTAGTGTATATAAGATCAAGCCATTTTTTAGCGGAATATACATTAAAATCGGTGCAGGGATACTCCTTGTCACAGAGCCTGTATAATGCTATAGCCTGCTCTTTTGTAACAAGGCGCTCGTCCATATAGCCGAAATTTAAAAACATGCTTATCAGCTTCGAACAACTGTTATCAACTTGTGTTCTCTTAAACGCTTCTTCATAGATTTGGAAAAAGTCGCTTGAAATAGAAGCGCGAAGCTCTCTGACTTCTGGATCGGAGGAGGTTTTATCCTTTAAAACCCTGAATTGGCTCAGTCTTCTGTTCAGGCTGTCAATTTGATCCTGCGGACAGGAACAGTATTGCATTATCTTTTCCAAGCTGTTCTCAAGCTCTTTTGGGAGCTCAGAGCCAATTGTTATATCGTTCAAATTTGTGGCTGAGGCACTGACTTCGGCTTTTGAACGAACAGTATCTATAAGGCTTGTAAATTCCTTTATATCTATATTGGTAAAGCAGTCAAATTCATTTTGCAGCTTGTCAATACATTGGCTAGTAATATCCGAAGCTTGTGTTAAAATGTTCAGAATATTTAAAGCAGCTTCCTTGTCATCTCTTGAATCGGTAGCGATTTTGCCGTATGTAGCCAACAAATTACTAGGTGAAAGATATAGCAGTTCCATATTCTTACAAAGTATTGAAAAAATATTTCTGATCTCAAATATAATTGCATCTAATACTTCAGAACCCTTTTTTATATGATATTCACATACGTTGCTCTCGCTGTTAAAGAATAATTTACGGCTATCCATCGAGACGTTTAATAGACTTGTAAAATACTCAATACTCGTGTTGTCCAGATCAGGAGAATCAGTGACAGTATCGACAATTTCCTGAGTAAATAGTATGTCTGGATCAAGGGGGAAAAATTTATAGCCATCCTTTTTCAAATTTTCATATATGCTTTGATAGGAATTCAATATCTCAATATCAGGAGAATAGCTGAAATAGAATTTATCCTTAATAGCCCAGAAGAAGGTCATCAAATTTTGTGTCAGAGCATTAATGTTATGACATATAGGAAGTAGCTTCTGGTAGGCGGTATAGCTTAAATCGATCAAGGTTGCCAATGAGGTAACAAGATAAGCAGAGTAATCCTTCTGGGTAGCAATTATGCTTTTTATGTCTGCAATAGAATTTGCAGGGAAGCAATAAAGAGTGCAGATGTCTTTTGCAGAAAGGCTGAAGGAATTACGGCCGTTTCTGATTACATCGTTAATACTCAAAAAACTATTCTGGTCCAGTGTAAATAATCGACAGCTTCTCGAAATAAGCAGTTCATTATTAGTGAAAATATCGTCAAACGGTGACACAAAAACATCTATTTTTCCTTTAAGCAGCAATACTATAGAGGAGGTCCTGTCTCCCTCACATATTAAGAGCTCACCCTGGTTGGATGAGTACTGACCTG
>JAEYNI010000234.1 GCA_023412635.1 Bacillota bacterium | reverse complement strand
AATTATATATGGATGGTGAACTTCTGATGGCATTGAGTGAGTCAGGAAGCGAAATCGGTATTGAGAATGCAAAGAGATATTCTCCTACAGACTATCCAACTATGAATTTTTGTGTTGAATTTGAAACAGAAGAGGAAGTAAAGAAAGCCTATGATGTTTTAGTAGAAGACGCAAACATATTACTCCCATTAGGTCCTTTACCATGGAGTTCTTGTTGTGCCAATGTTGTAGATAAGTTTGGAATTTTCTGGTATATTTATGTCCAGAAGAAAAATGAGAAGAGGTAATCGCAATAATATTTGAGTGGAGTGATAAAAATGAGTTTACAAAAAATAAGTGAAAATTATCGTGATAACGTAAATCAAATATTAAAGAAGGAATGGAACTGCCCTCCATCAGTATCAAGAGGCAAAATTATTGATACAACTAATTTACCAGGATTTCTCTACATTGAAGATGAGATTGTAAAAGGAGTTGTAACTTACAATATAAAAAATGAGGAATGTGAAATTGTTACCCTTAATAGCTTTGAAGAAAATAAAGGGATTGGGACAGCTTTAATAAATGGAGTACTAGAAATAGCTAAAAAAAGAGATTGCAAAAGACTTTGGCTGATAACAACTAATGATGACATAAATGCAATAAGGTTTTATCAAATGAAAGGTTTTGAGTTAAAAGCTGTACATATAAATGCTATGGAAACATCTCGAAAGCTAAAACCGGGCATCCCACTGATTGGGATGCACAATATCCCGATTAAGCATGAGCTAGAGTTTGAAATAATATTTAGATAAAGAGAGGCTGATTTTGAGGAGAACTTACCTAGTAACATTATTCAGCCACTTTCTGCTCTTGTAACGGTATAAACAAAGAGGAATTTTTATTATCTCATCACTCATTAAAATAATATAGACCACAGGTACACTCCATTTAAAAATAAATGCGGCTAAAGCGCCGATAAATATTGACCCGCCCCACATGGTTGCCACATCCAGGAATAGACCGAAACGGGTATCTCCTCCGGCACGGAAAACGCCGACAACCAGAGTTGTATTCAAAGCCTGAGCAATTACAAAATAGGACATTACGAACATCATTATTGACAGGTAGCCTTGAGTAACAGGTGTCAGATTCAGCACCGACATTGTAACAGGCCTTGCTGCAAGTATAATTACCGCGCCGCCAATTCCCGCAAGAATACTCAGTTTGATAAAACGTTTCGAGTAATCCTTGGCGGCTTCCAGATTATTTTCCCCAATGGCTTTTCCGACAATGATAGCTGTTGCATTTGCAAGGCCGAAGGCTATAACGGTGGCCAGCTGTCTTGCTATCTGAGCCACAGAATTTGCAGATACAACAGACTTTCCAAGGTGACCTATAACAATTGCGTTTGTCGCTACCCCTGCACCCCACATAAGTTCGTTAAGCGTTACAGGTATTGAGTATCTTAAAAAATCCCTAAACAATAGTTTGTCTCTGACCAGTAGGCTGGAAAGCTTAAAGTTCAGAACATCGTTGAATTTACGCGCATATATTATTACACAAATAAGTTCAATCCCTCTTGAAGCCAGCGTTGCAATAGCAGCCCCCTGTATTCCCATCTTGGGTAGACCAAATAAACCGAATATAAGACAAGCAGCAATAATTACATTTGAGATTAATGATATTAGATAGACAACTGTTGATACCACAACCCTCTCGACACTTCTCATTACATTCAGATAAATCATTGTAACAGCCATAAATATATATGACAGGGAAATAATTCTCAGGAACTTAACTCCCTCAATAATTACGTCCTCCTCATTCGTAAAAATGGACATTACCTGATGAGGGAATATGAGAACGACAGCAGTGAAAAAAACCGATATTATAAGAGAGAATCTCATACAGATTCCCATTATTTTCTGTATACTCTCCTTATCACCTTTTCCCCAGTACTGGGCTGTCAATACGGCAGCTCCCGAAGTAAGCCCGAAGAAAATAAGTACCATGATAAACTGAACCTGCCCAGCAAGTGAAGCGGCAGACAAAACAGTTTCACTTATTTTTCCAAGCATCAGAACATCTATGGATGATACTCCTACATTTATAAGATTTTGAATTGCCATTGGTATAACCAGAGAGAAGGCCATTTTATAGAAATCTCTAGAGGTGTTTGTCTTATCTGTAATATTGTTTTCTTGTTTAGTAGTTCTTGTAAGCTTTTTCATATGTATCACCGTTTTTTAGAATTAAATCCAGTATACCATAGGGGAAGATCAGAATACAGACAGATTTTTATAGTTTTTAGTGTATTTTAGGAAATAAACAGGGAATTTTCAAAGATATTTATTTATATTGTTTTTGATTATGTCGTCAGATATATGTTATACTGGGCTTTTAAAACTTTATTTAGAAATCTTTAAAAAATGGTATAGCAACAACTGGAATCCCATATCATGATATGGTAGTATAAATACAGGAGTATTTCAAAATATTACCAAAAGGAGATGAAGGTATGTCACTTATGAATAAAACCGGTCTTTATATTCATGTTCCTTTTTGCGGTTCGAAATGTAATTATTGCGATTTTAATTCCTACGTTGGGAAACTGG
>JAEYNI010000224.1 GCA_023412635.1 Bacillota bacterium | reverse complement strand
ATCCTTCGTATTACGGTGTCAGACTTCGTACTCTGCGTTGCTCATTTATCACATAAACTCCGCTACTTGATACTCGTCTTCCTTGTACTACTCGAATCTACCATCTTGATGCCTCAAAAGCGTTGTTGCTACTGCTTTTCAAGGTTCGCACATCGCTTATCGCGACGGCTTAACTATGTTACCATGTTGCTGCTATAATGTCAACACTTTTTATTTCTCAATTTCGGGTAATTATCATTGCCCTCGCCGGGTAATTAATACGCCTTAGATCGAGCTGTTTAAGTGTTGCCGTCGTTAACAGCTTGACTATATTAACATGCTTGCTACCACTCTGTCAACACTTTTTTCTTTCTCAATTTATGGTAGTTATTGTTGCCCTTAAAGGGTAATTAATGTACCTTAAACCGAGCCGTTTAAGTGTTGCCGTCGTTGACAGCTTGACTATGTTAACACGCTTACTACCACTCTGTCAACACTTTTTTATTTTCATTTTATGGTAGTTGGAATTGCCTTCACAGGGTATTTACCATTACCATAAATCGAACTTTTAAGCGTCGTCATCGTTGATAACTTGGTTAGTATAGCATTATTAATGGTTTAAGTTCAAGCTTGAATTCTACTGTATTTTCTAAATATTCTAATTTACCGATAATATGCTTATAAATCAGGGTAAAATCCTAATATTTTTTAACTATTCCTAATTAACAAAAACATTATTCCATCATTGCTGTAGCCTTTTTACTCATCACTTTCCGCTTTTCCAGGGTTTTATCAAACATCTCATTTAATACAGATGGAATTCCTTTATTAATGACCTTAACACCTTCCTCCGTAATCCCACCTCTTGTTGCAACTCTGGATATTACATCCTCAAAATTCATTTTCTTGTCCAACATTAGTTTGGCTGTACCGTATAGTGTGTATAAGAGCATTTCTTCAATCTCTTTACTTCCAAAGCTGGAAGTATGGTTTTCTGCAGCATTAGCAAAATTTCTGAAAACTGCTGATATTAAGCCCGGTCCACAGCTTGTAAGTTCCGAAATAGATCCGAAATCTTTCTCTTCGATGTGCTTCACCATACTAATATTACTAAGTAATCCCTCTAAAAACTCCATATCTTTTACTGAAACCTTTTCATTATGACAGATCAGGGTAATACCTTCTTTTACTTCCGATATTATAGTAGGCATTATTTTAACTATCTTACAGTCTAAAAACCTTTCAATATTATCCAAGGAAACTATTCCGGATATTGAGACAAGGGTTTTGCTCTCATTCATGTAAGGTTTTATTTCTTCGAGTATATCTATAAATTGAAGAGGCTTCACACAAAGAAAAATGTACTCTGAGCTCTTCACAACTTCAGATACAGTTTCCACTGAATTTGCTTCAGGCCATAAGTTTGTGACTTCATACAGCTTACTCTTATCCTGTCTTGTGATAAAAATCTGCTTTTGGCTAATTGGTGCCGAATTTAACAAAGTATTCACAAGCATTTTTGCCATACTTCCAAAACCTATAAATCCTAAATTATTCAAATTGAAATCCTCCTGACTGTCATTATTTTCATATGAGCAGTTCACTCAATCTTTTATTGAAATGTTCCATGTGCTTCTCCAAATGTATGTAATATTGACGGATAAGTTCTTCCAGCGTGATTGAGTTGTCTTCGTCTTTAACCCAGATATTCTGTAGTTGCTCATCATCAATTTCATTAATAATGTTTAGTATAAGGCCATTGTAGTGATACCACAGAGTAACAAGAAATTCCCAATCAAAACTATTATACTTTTGAACCCTGATCCATTGTTCACAATCGTATTGGGGGAAATCCAACAAATCCGATATTTGAAGCCTTACAATCCGTTGGTGATTATTTGAGGCAGAATCAATCAAGTGTCCGATAATTTCTCTCAAAGACCACTTATCTTCAGAAATCTTTAATCCTGTTATTTCTGAGTCTATTGACTTCAAATACTCATAAAAATTATCTATAATCTCTTTATAATTCATTTTTAGCCATCCTTTCTTCCTACATATAGCAGATGTTCACATGAACCAAAAAATTTAACATTGTCAGATATCCTATAAAACAAATCAATCCATTCCCATTTGTCACCTCCTAAAAATATAACCCCACAGAACCATATGACTCTGTGGGGTGACCTTAACAGCTTAGAGTACTATCTATTCCTCAAATTTTACATGAATAAAATTACTTTAAGGTAAAGTTTTACATATATTCTCCAATTTGTCAACTTCTTTTAATTGTAATTTATAATTTTTATGATTTACTAATTATAACATAAAAATTTTTCTACTTTTTAAATATCTGTTTTAAAGCTTCATCAATTACCTTTGCATTACTAATTGAATCCTCGAAACTCAATAAGGGCTTTTCACCATGTAATATACATCTTCCGAATTGTTCAACCTCAAGCATATAGTTATCAGGACATTGGACAATAACTTCTTCTGTTCCAGAATCATTTTTAATAATTATTTTGGTTTCTCCTTTTGTATTAAAAACAACTGGAACTGAAATAATTCCCTTTTCACCAACAATGGTATATTCACTTCTACTTGAACAGAGGAAGGAACAGTAGGATATCGCCTTAATACCTCCCTCAAACTCCATTAATATACAGCTGCTTTCGTCCACACCAGATTTCTCCCCGATTTCGCCTGTAGCATATATCGATATAGGTTCAGCACCAGTTATATACCTAATTATATTTATGTTATAACAACCGACGTCATAGGTAGCCCCGCCAGCCAAACTTCTTAGAAATCGTACATTCTCCAGGTCATTAAGACAAAAGCTGAAATGCGACTCCATGAATTTAATCCTGCCGATTGTGCCGTTGTCAACCAATTCCTTAACTTTTAACGTAAGTGGACTATGTCTATAGGCAAATGCTTCCATAAGCAGGACACCGTTTTTATCACATATTTCCTTCATAAGCTTGGTTTCCTCAGCAGAAATTCCCATAGGTTTTTCACATAGTACATGCTTTTTCTTCTCGGCTGCTTTTTTAGTCCATTCATAATGGAGTCCGTTTGGAAGCGGTATATATACTGCATCTACTTCAGGGTCATTCAGGAGTTCATCGTAACTCTGATATGCCTTAACAGGGTTGAACTTTTTACTGAACTCCTCCAGCTTTTCTGCTCCTCTGCTTGAAATTGCATACAATTGAGCGTTATTTGCACTTAATATTCCCGGAATAACAGCTGTTTCAGCAATTCCCGCACAGCTGATAATACCCCAGTTTACTTTTGTCTTGTTCATAGTATTTTCCTCTTTCTTAATTAGTAATAAAGATTGGCATGTATGTCTGTATGATTATTAAAATAGCTACTATAATTATTTTAATTAATATATGCTATATCTGTATAGTCATTTTATGATTTTTTAGTAACATTTCTTGTTTCAATTATAATCCTATCCATTTCAGTAACTTCGCCTGTCTGTATTCTCCACTGTTTTGCATATATTTGATTTTTCTCAAGTAATTCCTCATGTGTACCCTGTTCAGCAATTGTTCCGTTATCCAGAACAATTATTCTATCCGCCTTTCTTATAGTTGAAAGACGATGAGCAATAATTATCAACGTTTTTTTCCTGCATAGTCTGTTAATTGAAAGTTGAATTGAAGCTTCGGTTTCATTATCCAATGCAGAAGTTGCTTCATCCAGAATAATAATAGGTGAGTTTTTTAATATGGCTCTTGCAATTGATAGCCTTTGACGTTGTCCACCAGAAAGGCTCTGTCCCTTTTCGCCAATAACGGTATCATAGCCATTAGGTAATTTCATTATAAACTCATGGGCTTCTGCCATTTTGGCAGCATTCAAAATGTCGTCGCTATTTGCATATGAACACCCATAACAAATGTTTTCTCTAATTGTACTGGGGAATATGTATATGTCTTGACTAATATATGCAATGGACCTTCGTAATTCCTTGAGTCTATATTTCTTAATATCTACATCATTTAATAGAATTTCACCCTCGATAATATCATAAAAGCGTAATAACAATTTTATTAATGTACTTTTACCTGAACCGGTTGAACCCACAATTCCAACAGTCTCTCCATGCTTAATCTTTAAATTAATGTTTTTTATTACTATCTTTTGTGGGTTGTAGCCAAAGGTTACATCATTGTATGTAATGCTGCCTGAAAGCCTAGTTATATCAATTAATCCATCTCCATCTTGAATTACCGGTTTTGATGCATATATTTTAGAAATCCTCTTAACACACACTTTCGCCTGTTGGTAGGAATCAAATAGCTGCCCTGCCGATACCAGAGGCCAGAAAATTCTCTCAGACATATACATTAAAGTTGCGAATACCCCAGCATTTATTTGTCCTGAAAGAGCTAATGAACCACTGGTTATCAATACAATTGTGTAGCCTACAGCTATTAACATCCTGATTATGGGGATAAAAGCCGAATTGGCCGTTATAGCCTTTTTATTACTTTCAAGATATTCGTTGCTTAATTCTTCTATTCTCTTATTTTCATAGTCTTCGGTTGAGTAACTCTTTATAGTAGAAATACCATCAAGATTGTTTATAAGCTGAGCATTTATTTTTGCGGATACATCCCTTACCTTTGAGTACCTGGGCTCTATAATTTTCTGATATTTTTTTGATACCAGAATAATAAATGGCATTGGTAAAACAATAAGCCAGACCATACTTTTAATTGAAACGAAATAAATAATACCAACTAGCAGAAAATTAGTAATAAACTGAATTATCTGATGTATGCCTGAATCAAGAAATACCTGTAATTGACTAATATCACTGTTAATAATGTTAGCCAGGTAACCTATTTTATTATCTTCAAAATAGGCCATATCCTGTGCCTGAACATTCTTATAGGTTTCTGTCCTTAATTGATGCTGTAACTTTTGTGAAATATTTTTCCAAAGTACATTAGAAGCAAAATCACTTAAGGATTCTATACTGTAAATAAGTATTGTTAATACTGAAATGAATATTAACTGTGCTTTAAACGATGTTATACCAAAACTGACAACAAAAGAATTTTCCGCTGAAACAACCAGATCAATAATTATTCCTATCAGAATTGGAGGTCCCAGATCTGCTAATTTATTAATACAGGAGCATATTGCTGCAAGTATCATTTTCTTCCTTATATGTTTGATCCTTTTTAAATATAGCCATAATGTTTCTTCTCTTTTCACGTCAATCAACCCTTTCTTATACTTTGATTGAACATTACTCTGTGTACACATATAACATTTACAATCTATTCTATAAATAGTATTATATCTCTATACTGGCATTTTTCATTAACAATGTTGCTTTGTATTAGCACAATATTGATTTGGAGGAATCCATTTGGATACCCTGGCATTATACAAAGAAATTAATATCGCTGACAATGAATTTCCTGTTCAGATTACACAATGCGTTTTCGATGAACCAGGGCCATCAATGGACTTCCACTGGCATAATCATATGCAGTTCTACTTGTTTACAAATGGAACAGGAATAATACATCTGGATGGTAAAGATATCCCTGTTTCAGCCAATGACACAATAATAATTAACAGTAACGAGTTGCATTATATGGAAAATCTTTGTACTAATCTTCAAGTTACTATTGTAAGAATTGATTTTTCAGCCATGGCTCCAAATGAGCTTGATATCTGTCATCTAAAATACATAGCTCCTATTACACAGAATTTGATTCTATTTGAAAATAAAATCAACGATTTAACTTTTCGAAACTGCTTAAAAAATATTATCAATGAATATGAAAACAGAAATGAAATCAGTGGATTGGCCTTTAAGGCATTTGCTTATCAGTTATTACTTATAATGTATAAAAATTATTGCAAAAAGATTTTGAATGGAAAGGAATCTATAGAGAAGATAAACAGGTTAAAACAATTTAAATGTGTGTTTGATTTTATTGAATCCCAATATCATGAAAAGATTAGACTTGATCAGCTTGCAGAAATGATGCATGTAAGCCGCCACCATTTCTGCAGACTCTTCAGGAATTTCACCGGGTATTCTCCTATAGATTACATAAATCGAACAAGAATCGAAAAGGCATATTTACTGTTAAAACAAGGCACTCTTAATATAACTGAAGTAGCATTTTCTACAGGGTTTGACGATGCTAATTATTTTAGCAGATTGTTTAAGTATTACAAAAAAACGACTCCGTCAAAGGTACTGAAACGTGAAACTTAGCTGAATAACCTCACTTCTTCTGCTGCCTTCCCTGATCATCTATATAATAGTTCCCCCTCATAATCAATTCCGAAACAGGCACAAAGCTCAGACCTTTCGCCTTTAACTCCGATATTATCTGAGGCAAGAGTTCTACAGTATACTGTGTATCATTATGGAATAGAATTATAGCACCAGATTTAGTTTTCTTTATTATCCTATCCAATATTGCCTGTTTGCTCATCTCTTTTTTCCAGTCAAGACTGTCAACATTCCATTGTATCGGGTAACAACCCAATTCATTACAGGTTTCTATGACGGTATTATTATAGTCTCCATACGGAGGTCTGAAAAGTTCTATTTTTTTACCTGAAATCTCTCCAAGTTTTTGATTACAGACTTCAATTTCAGTCCTGCACTTTTCTTTCCCAATTGTACTCATTCTCATATGGGAATAACCATGGTTGGCTACATCATGACCCTCGTTTGCAATTAGTCTTACGGTATCGGGGTATTTTTCTCCCCACAGTCCAACCATAAAAAAGCTGGCCTTGACATTCTCTTTTTTCAGTATTTCCATAATAGTCGGAATATCTCCTGCCCCCCAGGCACAGTCAAATGTGATGGATACCAGATTTTTCTCTGTCTCAACGCTATATATGGGTAGTACTCGATTTTTATTAAATACATTTATTGATTTAAAAACACCTAAACTTCCAGCAGTTATAAGCAGGACAATAAGCGCAATTCCTATTGCACCTACAAGTAAAATACGTGAAAACCTTCTATGGTTTATTATTAATATCTTCATTTCACAACTCCTCATAAATATTTTATATTATATAAGTATTTATGTTTTTATGGAGTTATGTGTAGTAAAAATAGTACCTTCTCCTTTTACTTAATAATAGGGTACAATCTTATTTTAGAAAATGTAATGTATTAATCAGTTTTGATAGGTTAATATATATTTTTTTAATGTATCAATATGCATTGGATAGAATTTCTTAGGATTGTCCTCTAACATTTTTGCTACTTCATTAGTAGGAATCCACCTATAATTCTTTGCTTCATCTGAACTCTTTAATAGATTACCTTTGACATAGCAAATAAAAACAAATACCATTATTGGATAATCTCCAGAAATATTTTGTGAATTGCTAAACGGTGTATAATTTATTACCTTATATTTACCCATATCATAAATAGTGGTCATGTTTTCACCAACTATTTCTACTACTTCAAGTCCAGTTTCCTCAGATATTTCGCGTCTTAGTGCATCAAAAATATTTTCAAACGCACGAATTTTCCCAGCAGGGATTTCAAGAAGTCCATTTTCATCAGGTGCATCTGCTTTCCATCTTTCTTGTAAAAGAACACATTCTACATCATTTATTAGTTGAACTATAATTCCTCCAACTCCAGGTATTGAAAATTGTTCCATATTTCCTCCAAAACATTAAGCAATAATATACTACTACACTATATTTTTTATATACAATAGTCGCATTAGACATAAATGCTCTCGGACTCCGTCGTCATATTCTTATCTTGAGTTGAAACTTGAGCATAAAACGCACATTCTCTTTAACTGAATGTGCGTTACTTAATTAATTATTTATGTAAAGAAAACTTATCAAATATATATTTGATCAAATACTTATGACTAATCTACGATAAAAAGTTTAGCCCCCTTTTCTGTATATGAACGATGTGGATTAACATTATCTGCTACCTGATAACTAATTCCTGGTGTCAAAGTGAATTTTCTGCCATCGTTAAGTTCAGTAACTAATTCACCATCTATGCAGAGAAGTACATGTCCTCGATTACACCAGTGGTCTGCCAAATATCCGGGTGTATACTCGACCATACGAACACGTATATTACCCATTTCAAAAGTACGCCAATAAGCTTCTCCAGTCACGCCAGAATGTATTGTTGGTTTTATTTTAGCCCAATCAATTGTACAAAATGGTACATCTTCAATTTTCATATCTTATACTCCTTATAATAAAGAATATGAACTCTGTTTTTTAAAAGTCACTACATTAAATGTTATATCTGGAATAATATATAGTCAAGCTTAATTCTCTACCACACTAACTATTCAACTATCAAAGTTCAAATATCTTCCTCATCTATCCCGCTATATAGCGAACTAACTGCATAGATAAATACCTCACTTCATTTTTTATTGAATGTGAGGTACTGATTTTTAGAATTATATTCACTTGTTTCCTAAAGTCTCTTAATCAAGAATATAATATAAATATAAAATTCATAAATTATGACATTGGTACAAGATCAAAATCAAATGGAAATTGTTCAACTTCTTCTAGTTGAAAATTTACTTTATATCCAACTCCATCTTTATAGAAAAATCCTTCTTTAAGTTTAATTTTTACATAACACATATTTTCATCATTTTCATTGTTATGAGCGAAATACCATGGTTCAAATACCTTTATTAATTTTTCTCTAATCTCTCTATTTTCTAATAATAACGGATGACCTATATTATAAGCATTTCCACTGAAACGATATAATTTATTACATAGTGAAACTTGACTATTATCTTTCAACTCTTGAACCTTTTTTGAATTTGAATAGGTAACTACATAAAATGAACCATCCTCATAAAAGGTATCAACAAATCTAACTGATGGTGCATTATCCTTAACTGTAGCCATTGCAAACTGATAATCTTTTGAAAATAATACATTCATAGTCTGTAAAGCCTTTTCATATGTACCCATTTTTAACCCACCTATCAAATAATAATTTTCCTAATTATATCATATTAAACATGACAGCACTATGTCATATTAAATTGAAGCTATAATTTAATTCATATATATTTAAGTACAATTCCACCTACAAGTAATATACGTGAGCACCCTTCATGGTTAAAATTAACATCTTCCTTTTACAACACCTCATGAATAATTTAAATTATATAAGTATTTATGTTTTATGGAGTTATGTGTAGTAAAAAATAATACCTCCGGCAATAAACCGGAGGCGTCTGATTTGTATATTTCTGTATTATTACTTTAATTTTATTTCACTATTATATACATCTGTATAAGTCAGGGTGTTTACTGTTATTTCCAGGCTCTTATGCTCTCCGTCGACTTGGAAGGACTTCTTAATCGGCTTCTTTGATTTATTCAAATCTCTATCATTTTCTGAGGAACTTGACCATGACATATGATTTCTCTCAGACTGTATTCCCACTTCAA
>JAEYNI010000161.1 GCA_023412635.1 Bacillota bacterium | reverse complement strand
ATCTTGTAGACCCGAAGGTTCCTTATAGAGAAACCATTAAAAAGAAGGTAAAGGTTGAAGGAAAGCATAAAAAGCAATCCGGAGGACATGGACAGTATGGACATGTATGGATTGAGTTTGAACACGGGGATAAGGAAGATCTTACTTTTGAAGAAAAGATATTCGGAGGTTCAGTGCCAAAATCCTATCATCCTGCAGTAGAAAAGGGCTTGAGGGACGCAATTGTCAAAGGTGTTCTGGCAGGCTATCCGGTAGTTAATCTAAAAGCGACACTGGTTGATGGCTCCTATCATGATGTTGACTCATCGGAAATGGCATTCAAAATTGCAGCGAGACTCGCATTTAAGAAGGGGTTGCCAATGGCCGGCCCGGTGCTGCTTGAACCAATAGCACATGTTGAAGTATACGTGCCTGAAAAATATATGGGAGACATCATTGGCGATATGAATAAGAGACGCGGCCGTATACTGGGAATGAATCCTCAGGACGGCGGGATGCAGCAGGTTGAAGCCGAGGTGCCTCAATCCGAAATGTTCAAATATGCTACCGACCTGAGATCAATGACTCAAGGCCGCGGATACTTTAAGCTATGGTTTGAAAGATACGAGGAGGCTCCGGCAATCGTAGCCAATAAGATAATTGAGGAAGCCAAGAAGCAGATGATTGAAGAGGATGAGGACTAGGAAGAAAAAACACCAAATATTTTAACATATAAGTAAACAAACGAACCAATAATAAACTAATGTGATTTAAGGTTGAAGGACTCAAAGAATAAATTTGAGTCCTTTCCGCTACCTGTTAATCCATAAATTCCCCTTCTTTCGCTGGATAATGCCCGGTGATTTCAATTATATTTTCATCAGGGTCTGTCAATTGAAAATAGAAAAATGATGGTAATCATTTCAAATAAACTTTCTGTTGTATATTACTTTTTCTTAGAGGAATTATAACTATATATCAAAAAGTTGTTATACTTCTGAACCATTAACTGGTTTATTGCTGACACAAGACTTATATATACGCAGGAGGAGTAGCTTATGAGATATTACAAAGTAATAAAAGACGAACCAGAGGCTAAAACAGTGGTTAATATGAAAAGTCCTGAGGAAGTCAATACTCCATATCCTGAATTTGTTCCTTCCTTTTGGGAGTGGAAGCTGCCTCAGGATCAGGTCAAGATTGTTAACCGATTGAACGATATCACAAAACCGAAAGGTAGCGGGAAATGAAATACTATGTATCTTTAGTGTTCTGGTTCCGCAAAAATTTGTCCTGTGGAATTTCCATATAAAAATCATAAAAAAACGATTGCAAACAATTTAAAAATATAATATACTTTAACCAAGGTCAAAGATAGTCAAAATCAGTCTACTATATAAACTCCCGATTAGAAGGAGGAGGTGATGTTGTGGCAAGCTTAAGTGATATTATTGAAACTTTTATCAAGCAATTGATATCAGATACAGATGGAACTATTGAGATTCAGAGAAATGAGTTGGCAAACCAGTTTAATTGTGTCCCTTCGCAGATAAATTATGTTATATCCACAAGGTTTACTACCGACAGGGGCTATTATGTTGAGAGTAGAAGAGGCGGCGGAGGCCATGTAAGAATTAAACGTATTAATATTACAAGACCCGGCAACTATCTTATGCACATAGTATCATCTATGGGCACAAGTATTTCACAGCAATCAGCAGAAGTATTTATAAATAATTTTATTGACTATAATGTAATAAGTGAAAGAGAAGGTTATATTATGAAGGCGGCTATAAGTGACAAGGTAATAGGTACAATTCCAACACCGGATAGAGATGTTATACGTGCAGCCCTGCTTAAAAACATGATTATGAGTTTATTAGTATAGCCAATTAGCATCCTTTATTCGCCCCATTGCGATAAAGGATATATATTTTGATTACTATTTGTGCCACAAGTTGTGGCCAAAGTCACTAAAGTGACTTAGGAGGTTAATATGCTTTGTCAGAATTGTCAGCAAAAAGCTGCAAATGTGCATTTAACACAGATAATGAATAATTCCAAGATAGATATCTACCTCTGCGAAGAATGTGCAAATAAAATAAGCCACGCAGAATTTGTTTCCCCCTTTGGCTTTAATGACCTTATTAGTGGATTGTTTGGAAATCAATTAAAGCATGAAGAGCCGGAAACACTTAAATGCAAAAACTGCGGAATGGAATATGAAGAGTTTATCAAAACTTCACGGGTTGGCTGTGCTCAATGCTACCACGCCTTTGAAGAGAAACTTGATCCTATTATAAAACGCCTGCACGGTAATGCAGAGCACCAGGGTAAAGTTCCTGTGAGAGTCAGCAGCAAGATTAGTATTCCTAATGAAATAGATAAATTGAAACAGCTCCTTAATGAGCATATTAAAAAAGAGGAATATGAGGAAGCTGCTAAAATCCGTGATAAAATCAAAGCCCTGGAGGTGGGAGAATGACCGGTTTGCCTGTAGAGAAAGGATCTGACCTTGATGTGGCTGTTTCCAGCAGAGTCAGACTTGCCAGAAATTTTGCCGATATTCCATTTTCGGCAAAAATGACTTCGAAGCACCAGAACACACTTATTAAAAGGATGCAGGGCATTATATCAGACTATACAGCATACGGAAAGCTGATGTTTGCCGATATAACCACAATGCATCCTGTAGACAGGGTTTCTTTGATGGAAAGACATCTTATAAGCCCTGACCTGGCAGAATCGAAAGGAAACAGCGGAGCATTCATAAACGAAAAGGAAAATGTCAGCATAATGGTAAATGAAGAAGACCATATTAGAATACAGGCGATATTTTCCGGAATAATGCTGGAAAAGGCGTATATGATCTGTGATGAAATAGATTCAATAATTGCTGAAAAAGCTGATTATGCCTTTGACAATAAATATGGTTATCTAACCAGTTGTCCCACCAATATAGGCTCAGGTATGAGGGCTTCGGTTATGCTTCATCTTCCTGCTTTGGTTATGACAGGGTTTCTGAAGTCTATTCTTGAAAGCTGTACAAAGCTTGGAGTAGCAGTCAGAGGCATATATGGAGAAAACAGCGATGCTGTTGGTGATATGTTTCAGGTGTCAAATCAGATAACCTTGGGACGAAAGGACGATGAGACAATAGCAGCCATTGATGCTATATGCAAGCAAATTATCGATAGAGAAAAGGCACTTAGACTTCAGCTGTACAGGCAGAATATTTATAAGTTTGAAGACAAAATTTTCAGATCATATGGTATTTTGGAAAACGCTAGAGTACTTTCGACCCAGGAATGCTTTAAAATGCTTTCAGATGTTAGACTTGGAGTAAGTATGGGAATAATTAATGATGTTAACATACTGACTTTGAATGAAATATTGGTACTCTCGCAGCCTGCTACTCTGCAAAAAATAACCGGAAAGCAGCTAAATCAGGAAGAAAGAGATGTGAAGAGAGCTGAATTGATAAGAAACAAGCTTCAAAAAGTGTAAATATGTTATAAAGTGTATAGATTGTAAAGATAGTATAAAGAATAAAAATATAGAGTGTAGACAGATGGAGGTGTAATATGTATCAACGTTTTACTGAAAAAGCTGAAAGAGCAATCTCATTTTCTCAGCAGTCTGCTGTTGAATTGGGACATAACTATGTTGGAACAGAACACATACTGCTGGGACTTGTAAAAGAAGGAACAGGCGTTGCAGCAAGAGTCCTTCAGGCACAAGGTCTGACAGAGGAAAAAATTTTAAGAGAGATAGATGAACTGATTGGCAGAGGTGAGACTGCAGGAGAAACACCGGTGGGCTTTACTCCAAGAACAAAACGTGTTCTTGAACTGGCCTTTAAAGAGGCCAGGAGAATGGGCCAGGGCTATATAGGGACAGAACATCTTCTGTTGGGAATAATGAAGGAAGGCGAAAGTGTTGCTGTTCGGATTATGATGGATTTAGGTGTTGATCCACAAAAACTGTTAAATGAATTGGTGAAAATATTGAATGAGGAGACGCCGGGATCAAACGGGGCTCCGAAAGGCAGCACCTCAAATTCAAGCACCCCGACCCTTAATCAATTCGGCAGAGATCTGACGGATATGGCCAGAGACGGTAAAATTGATCCTGTTATAGGAAGAGATAAGGAAATTGAGAGAGTTATCCAGATCCTCAGCAGAAGGACCAAGAACAATCCCTGCCTCATTGGAGAGCCCGGTGTCGGAAAGACTGCAATAGCTGAAGGCCTTGCGCAGAAGATTGTTGAGGGAAATATTCCGGAAATTCTTAGTGACAAGAGAGTTGTTACCCTTGACCTGTCTTCTATGGTAGCAGGGGCCAAATATAGAGGTGAGTTTGAAGACAGGCTGAAAAAGGCCATGGAAGAGATCCGCAAGGCCGGTAATGTAATTCTGTTTATAGATGAGCTTCACACAATTGTTGGTGCAGGCGCCGCAGAAGGTGCCATAGATGCCTCAAATATACTGAAGCCTTCACTGGCAAGAGGCGAAATACAAGTAATCGGCGCCACCACATTAAACGAGTACAGAAAACACATTGAGAAAGATGCAGCGTTAGAAAGAAGATTCCAGCCCATTACAGTGGGTGAGCCCTCAAAGGAGGAAGCTGTTGAAATACTCAAGGGTGTAAGAGACAAGTATGAGGCTCACCACAGAGTTAAGATAACAGACGATGCGCTGGAGGCTGCAGTCAAGCTTTCAGACAGATATATAACCGACAGATTCCTGCCTGATAAGGCTATAGACCTTGTGGATGAGGCGGCTTCAAGAATTAGACTCAGAACCTTTACTGCTCCGCCGGATATAAAAGATATGGAGGAAAAAGTAGAAAGACTGGCCAAGGAGAAAGAAGATTCCATACGCTGTCAGGAATTTGAAAAAGCTGCGAATATCAGGGATGAAGAGCAAAAGCTCAAAAATGAACTTGATAAAATCAAGGATCAATGGCGACAGAAAAACCAGACCAAGACAGATACTGTAACTTCTGATGACATAGCTGAAATAGTTGCCAGCTGGACCGGAATTCCTGTTAAAAAGCTGGCTGAAGAAGAATCTGAACGGCTTCTTAAAATGGAGGATACTCTCCACAATCGTGTTATAGGGCAGGAGGAAGCGGTAAAATCAATTTCTAAAGCCATCAGAAGAGGGCGAGTCGGCTTGAAAGACCCGAAACGTCCGGTGGGTTCCTTCATATTCCTCGGTCCTACCGGGGTTGGTAAAACCGAGCTGTGTAAGGCTTTGGCCGAAGCAATGTTTGGAGATGAAAAATCAATGA
>JAEYNI010000158.1 GCA_023412635.1 Bacillota bacterium | reverse complement strand
CATAGGAGGTTTCTCCTCCGTATCTATGATTATGTGGTTGGTTTGGCATAAATAATCACCTCAAAATATTTTATGTCAACCATATATCATTTGTTACTCTCTCAATAATTTTCAGTCGTTACCAAATTAGAAAAATCTTTTATATTTGTTGTAATAGAATATTCCAGACCGTATACCCGGTATGGCAACCCAAAGAATAACACATATTGGAACGATGGTCTCTGAGCTTATAAAAAAAGCCAGGACAAACTGAGTAATCGCAAGAGGGAATGCCGTGTAGCCAACCAATTTATGAGCCAATTTCCAAGTATCCTCATCGCTGACTGTCCACGGTAACCTTAAGCCAACATATCTGTTAAAGGGTATTTTAGGAGCTATATTTCCAAAAGTCATCATGAACAATGACACTGCAGCAACTATAAGTATTTCGGAAGTACTTTTGGGTATCTTACCTTGAAATGGCTTAAGTATCATAAATATCGCAACAATTAATACCACTGAAGCTGTAATACGATTAACCAGCCTCAGAGTCTTTATTTTAGGATTGTCTTTTGATAACTTGGCAATCCTGGGGGCCTGGAGGTCAATTACAATAAAAACAATTATCAGAACCGCAAACACAATTGCAGTAACAGTATTCTGATCTTTGAAAAAAATACTTGCCAGAATAATAAGTATTGATGCTGATAATAAAAATATATTAGTTAAATTCCAATTGGGTTTATTCATTTTTAGTTCTCCTCTTTTCCCTTGTCAAATAGCTGAAGAAAGCTTCCAAGAACACTCTGTAATACTGATAAATTAATTGAATATATAACAAATTGTCCTTTTTTTTCAGCGGTAACCAGTTCTGCCTGTTTTAATATCTCCAGATGCTTCGATATCGATGGCTGAGACATATTGAAATGAGCTACAATTTCATTTGCCGACAGGTCATGCTCTGACAGTAATCTTAATATTTCTCTTCGAGTTGGATCACTTAAAGCTTTAAATGTTTTATTCACAAGTCACCCCTATATAAACATATAGCTAATTAGTTATATATTTATATTAGCTTTCTTTTGTTAATTCGTCAATAGTATTTTAAAACACAATAAAGGAGCATCGCTAATACTTTAAGTAGTTTACGATACTCCTGGATTATTTGATATATTTTCAACGTACCATACAGGTATAATCAGTGCCTTAATGTAGTTCTTGAGTCAGTATAAAAAGTTATTCTTTAATACTTACAACCTTTCTGTTAAGAGCAGCCGATGTAATTATACTTAATACAAGGATAGATATAATTACTGCTAATGATAGCTCAATCGGTATTTTTACATCAAACATCAATAGTGATAATTTAACTCCTGTAAAAGTAAGAATCAGGGCTACACCGTATTTAACATATTTGAACTTTTCATGAAGATTTCCCAATACAAAATACATGCTTCTAAGGCCTAATATTGCAAAAATGTTAGAGGTATATACAATAAATGGGTCTGTTGTAATTGAAAAAATTGCTGGTATGGAATCTACTGCAAAAATAATATCTGTAAATTCTATTAAAATCAGTACCGCAAATAAAGGGGTCGCATATAAAATTTTATTTTTTCTTACAAAGAATTTGTTTCCCTCCAGATTGTCTGTAACAGGTATAATCTTCCCCAAAAGCTTAATTATTTTACTGTCTTTAACGTCATTATTTTCGTTTCCGAACATCATTTTAATTCCGCTTATAATAAGAATTGCTCCGAAAATGTACAACATCCAATGGAACATGTTAACAATTGTGACTCCGAGTAAAACAAATATCAGTCTTAATATCAAAGCCCCTGCAATTCCATAGTTAAGTACTCTTCTCTGATATTCAGGTCTTATACCGAAGCTGCTGAAGACCATAATAAACAAAAACAAATTATCTACGCTTAAACTCTTCTCAATAACAAAGCCTCCTAAAAACTCAAGGGCTTTTTCCTGTCCCATAAATATGTAGACCCCAACATTAAATATCATAGCCAAGCCTATCCAGAATAAAACCCAAAGAAGTGCCTTTTTTGTCGACATAAATCGTCCTCCATTTTTTAATTTAAATAAGAATTACAAGTGTGCTCCAGCTTCGCTGGACGCACTGTATATAAAAAGACTCTGAAACAAAACTAAAAAAGTTTTGTTTCAGAGTCTCACGATTTTCTAGATATACCGGGCTGTAAAGCCGTAATGACGATGTATCCTCTGTATTGCTACAGACCGTTACTCCCTCTGTATGTATATGATGTCCGGATTTTATGTCCTAGTTTTTTTTACTCTGTTGCTCAGCCAGCTAATCAATACCGGCAATAAAGAAATAAATATTATTGCAATTACAACTAACGAAAAGTTTTCACTTACTATAGGAATATTTCCAAAGAAATATCCAGCAAAAATGCAGATGGATACCCAGGACACTCCTCCCACAATATTATATAAAATGAACCTACCATAGGACATACTTCCCATGCCTGCTACAAAAGGTGCAAAGGTTCTGATTATCGGTATGAATCTTGCAATTATAACTGTCTTTCCACCATGTCTTTCATAAAACTCATGTGCTTTATCCAAATGCTTTCTGTTTAAAAACTTTACATCCTGCTTTTTAAAGATTTTAGGTCCTAAATACTTTCCTATATGATAGTTAACTGTATCACCAATTATTGCCGCTGCCATTAAGACTATTGTTATCAGACCTAGATTTAAAGCTCCCGCCGCTGCCAGCGCTCCCACTACGAATATCAATGAATCTCCTGGCAAAAATGGAGTAACAAAAAGACCGGTCTCACAAAAAACAATCAGGAATAAAATAACATACACCAATCCACCAAAATATTTTATTAATTCTGTTAGATGTTCATCAAGATTAATTATAAAGTCTACCAGTGTAAATATTATATCCATTTATCCTCCGATTGTTAATTACTTATTAGTTAAATTATGTAACTTATATACTATTAATTAATATACTATTTTTTAGAAATGCTGCAATATTAATAGTCTATTATGCAAATTATTAAACGTCAACTAAAACCATGTTAACTATTTGTAAACAGTTTCTTAACAATCAGTTTTAAAAAAAATATAACGACTTCATGGTATATTGCTCTGTATTTACAAGTTATTGTCAGTAATATTGCTTAATCTAATTCAAATAATAACACTGAGGTGATAATGAATTGAAAAAATTATTAATAACTACAGCATTAATTTTTAGTTTGTTGACAGCTGCAGTATATGCTCAAGCTACTTATACTGTTAAACCCGGTGACACTATATCCGAAATAGCTGCAAAGTATGATACCACGGTTAGCAGACTTATGTCAAGCAACCCCCAGATTAAAAATGCAGAATTGATCAAACCCGGTCAAAAGCTGACTATACCGTCTCAAGGTACTATTTCGGATTATGAAAAGGAAGTAGCGAGACTTGTTAATGTTGAAAGAGCAAAAAGAGGACTGCAAAAATTGACCTTGAATGCTCAAATATCTAAAGTTGCAAGAATCAAATGCCAGAATATGATCAGCAAAGGGTATTTCTCCCATACTTCCCCCACTTACGGTTCTCCATTCATGATGATGGAGAACTTCGGAATAAAATTCTCTTCTGCAGGCGAAAACATCGCTTATGGACAGAAAACACCTGCTGAAGTTATGAAAGGGTGGATGGATTCGCCCGGACACAGGGCAAATATCCTGAGCAACACCTATACTAATATCGGTGTCGGTCAGGCAAGTTCAAAAACCGGAGTGAAGTACTGGACTCAATTGTTTACCAAACCTTTAAAATAACCACTTGAGTTGAATCAAAATCACAAGAAAAAAGTAGTATCCGGAGCTTTTAAATGCCGGATACTGCTTTTTACAGGAAATTATTCATTCAATCTCAGATTTAATCATTAAGACAAGTTCTTTCACCTTCTGATTTTTATCACAATAATAATATATTTTTTTAATTCTCAGAGCTGCAGCTGCCAGCCTTCTCGCAACCCGAGCACCCACAGCAGCTGCCCTTCTTATGATTCTTAACTATTTTCCTGATAGCGAAAAATAGTACGACGCATACTACTCCTATTATTATATAATCAATCATAGTACCCCCTATCTGCGTGGAGAAGCATCACGCACGTTAGCAAACAATTAATAACAGCTCCGTATCTTAACGTGATACTTCGGCATATTTCTTCATACCCTTCACTTTCCCGGCAATCCCGATAAAAATTGCCACAGCTACTAATGCACCAAACACAATCAATACGATATCACCGTTAATAACCGCATTTTCAGCTGATGTTTCCATAAGTGATATATCCAATACTTTTGGTTGGACTGCATTAGTCCCCTTGAAAATGAGGTTTCCTATGGTATTCACCAGAAAAGCGACTATATATGCTGTACCAGTTTGATAGCCTACTGCAAAAATAGTTGATTTCCAGCTTCCAAATTCTTTTTTCATAGAGCCTATAGCAGCAAAGCATGGTGCTGCAAATAGTGTAAACATCATAAATGCAAAGGCTGATACCTGGCTGAAGCTTATAGGAATAACAGCTCCTACTGATGCAAAGGTAGCAACAACCACTTCTTTTGCAACAAGTCCGGTAAGTGATGCGACAACAGGAGCCCAACTGTCACCGAAACCAAGGGGTATAAAAATCCACCTTATTGCATAGCCAATAGAAGCCAGCATGCTTTCATCTATTTTATCAGCTCCAACATAATCAAAGCCGAAACTGAAATTCTGCATAACCCACAAAACTGTACATGCCACGAATATAACTGTACCTGCCTTTTTAACAAAGGATTTCGCCTTTTCCCACATGTGGTTTATTACGCCCTTTAACCTGGGCAGCTTGTAATTAGGCAGCTCCATTACAAAAGGTGCCGGATCACCAGCAAATCTTTTTGTTTTCTTTAGTATAATTCCCGATAGAATTACCATACAAATTGAAATTAAGTAAATCGACGGACCTA
>JAEYNI010000099.1 GCA_023412635.1 Bacillota bacterium | reverse complement strand
AGAGTGACGATATAATGACCTGTGATTTCTTTTCAATAAAATTTGTTACATTTTTGATATAAACTACACACCGATAGACATGAATCTCCCTCCTGCAACATAAAACAACCCCCGTTTAACACAGGGGTTGTTTTTATAGATAAAGTTGATGTTTTCATATAACCAATGCAGAACTTTCACACCACCAGTTTAAAATTAACCAACATCATGATATGGCATAAGCAGCAATAGATTTTCTTTTACTTCTATACCGTATTTAAGACAAAGTTGGGCGATATGTATTCCAAATATAGCCCTTAACTCCCCTAAAGCTGTAAGGTAAACTCCGTCTACCACTTCTCCTAAACCCATTGCCTTTTGAGCCTGTATGCTCTCGCTGCATCTATCTTGAAATTTTCTGCATGCCGCTCTCATTGCCCTTAAATGTGATTCGATTTCAGTATTTCCATTAACCTTTTGTATTACCTCGGTAAGCTTTTCTCTCACAGCAATTACAGAGCTTACTACATATTTGTAGTACTCTAAAGTATAGGGATTAAATAATACCCTTTTATCTTCCAAGTATAAAATCAGGTCCCTTACTAAGAGCCGGTCACTTTCAGGAGGAGTCCAGGATATGCCAAATATCGGTGTTGAAAATCCAGTTATGGATTTAGCAATTTTATTAAAGATATCTTTCATCTGCACACCTCTTTTACATAAAATTCCTTTATAAAGCGTTGTCATGGAGCTTAATTTTCCTGTATCATTTTCATTATTTATTATCCCGTAAGTATTGTCAATAATTTCCTTGTTCAAAATGTATTTACGAAGTTTGCCATACACTAATAAATATTTCACCATTTCTATCCTGAACCAGCATGTTTGCTATTGCCATTTATAATACCTCTAAATGGATAATAGATTTTATAAAAATTCATATCTGAAATACCCTACATCGATGAACCCGTTTATATAGTCTTTAGCATTCGGGATAATATCCATGGGTACTATACCAAAAGTGTTATTATATGTGAATATCCCTATAAGGTCTCCTCTGTAACCTGCCGGTACAAGCTTATAACCTTCCCCTAATTGAATAAAAGTGCTTCCCCCATTTACGCTATATGAATATAGATTTATTCTATCTGGACCAACCCAAGACCGGAATAAAATCTTTTGTACTGAATTATTTATTATGTCTCCCTGCATTTTATCCATGCTTTTACTTTCGTCGTTTTTCATATTATATCCTGTTGAATAAATGATTTTTTTTACACCATCATTATTTTGCTCAACTCCGATTGCAGCATAACTATTTCCCCCATTAAAATGAGATAGACCACAAATTTGGCCGTTTGCCATATTACTTATATCAATCTCAACTTCAATTTCTACATTTCCGGACCCTACGTATCGCTGACATATGGTATTTCCAACTTTGAAAAAATTGTCGGTATAATCCAATGTATTATATGCATACATCCTAAGATGCCCTGATCGCTGATTTAAGGACCAGAAATTTTTTCTTGGAATATGGTTCCATTGCCAAATCTGCGAAAGCTTTTCAGCAGTACTGTTAATTCCTATTACATGTAAGCTATCTAAAAATTTGTCACTTCCTTGAAAGTACTTTTTTTTGTCTTGTATATTATTTATTGGAACAGATCCAAATTCATTTAAAATACCAGGTTTTAAATAAGAGTCCGGATGATGTCTGTATGTAACAGTGTTTCCCTCAAGACCTGTTCCATCATAGATTGAAGCATTAACATCACTAATTCCCTCACATTTATATTTATTTGAACTATCCAAATTTCCTGGTACTGGCCAGCCATCAATCCACTTGACAGGCATAAGGTTCGAGGGGCGTCCTTGGGCAAGAACCTCTTCGTTTCCCAATTGTGTAATGAAGTACCAATGTTCCTTTTTGTCTGTAGACATTGACGACGGAAGATCGATAAAAGCCCCTTGATTTGGCCTCAACGTGTCATATGGATCGGTTACGTTAAGAAGCAGCCTTTGTGTTTCAAAAGACCCGGGGTTTTCAGGAGTTCCCGGACAAAGGTAATTACCCTCTTGGTCAAAAACATCGCCATAAATACATTTTGCACGGCTAATAACCGGAAATCTGCTGTCATGTCCCCAATCCTCGTTATTAAATATATAAATATAGTCAGCAATTAACTGATTTTCTCCATGTCTACCACAGAAAGTAGTATTCCCTATATGAGTATCCTTACCAAACCGAATAATTTTCGAGGCTTCTGCAGTCTGAACATCTCGAATTACAGTCCCTTCCCTTCCAGGATAATGAATTGCGTTTTTTATAGATAAAAATTCATGATTATTCAGAGATGGCATCCCCTGTGATGAAATAATCCCTTCTCCTGTATCGCTATTTATAACAAGCCCCAGCGGATCACCGCTCCCCGTCCCTTTCAGTCCTGTTATATCTGGGGTATTACCTGTCCTTTTTCTAGTTGTATCTCCACTAATTTTCATAAATTCCACATCGCCGTCAAGCAGCTGAGTTCCATCACAGCTCAACTTAAATACCCTTATATACCACTGAGGTCCCGGCTTGCTTGCACTCATATAAGCTGCTTTAATAGTTTTGTCCTCGTTAAGATCCCAGTAGGCGCAAGGATCATCCCAGCCACTGATGTTAAGAGGTTTCCCATTCTTATCTTTAACGAATTCTGTTGTCCAGGGTCCCTCAGGATTATCAGCATATGATACAGTAATGCCATCCAAAAACAAGGTAGCATGAACAAACCACCTATGTCTGTCTATCAGTCTGCCAGATTCATCCGGTTCCCTCCATTCAAGATATCGGATTGCCCCTGCATATACACCTGTTCCATACCTGTTCATTCTGTCCCAATTCATTTCTGGGGCTAGTTTTCGTAAGTCATCAGCTGTAATAGCATATGAAATCGTCTCCCAGTTTACCAAATCAAACGATTTCAAAATTACCATTCCGGGGCAAAGATTAATTGTTGAAGATATCATATAATAGGCATTTTTAACTCGGATTACATCAGGGTCACTATAGTCTGCATTTAAAATAGGATTTCTATAAAGGCCGTTTCCCAAGTCACCCCAGTTTTTATTTCTGTCGGAGGCTAATGCTTGAATTTCAAAAGTCTTTGTTTTTTGTCCCATATTATCATTTTCCTTCTCTTTTTCTTCTGAATAGGTTCCTATCTTTGCTTCATATTTACCACTTACCAATGTTTGCAGCATTTGCTTCATTTCACTAATTTTACGTTGGTTATTAAAAATTTACATAATATACCTTACCCTTTTATGAATTCATTTTAAACCGACCTATAAAAAAGTTTAAAATACATTTAATTATTCTAAGTCATATATTTATTGGGAATTCAAGAAATTACTATCTGAATGTTATAACAATTATACTATTGCTTGCATATAAATTACAATCAATAAGTATACATAAAAAGGTAATACAAAATTACTTGTCTAAAATCTTTATAAGGAATTAACACACTCTTAAAATGATCGAATAAGTCTTGTCAATAATTTCCTCATTGTATATATTTACAAATCAATGTAATTTGTTGTAAAATGTATTATAGTTACTAAATTTTACATATATTGTCGTTAATTTATTTTTTGTTACTTAACTTTAAGGAGTTACGATGTGTGATATCTTAATTCAGCATAGTATATTACAGAAGGTTGTAATAAAAACATTATTAGTTTCTATCCCAGAAGAATTATTTCTGGTTATGTTCACACTAATAATAGTTGGAGAATTTGAATACTGGCAGGAGCCTGAATGTAAAAGGCTTATAAACAGGTTCGATTATGTGAGGGTTTTTTTACCTACTCTTGTGGGGGCTTTATTATCCAATATTTTAAGAAGTATCGGTTTGAACTACGGCTTTTATCAATTCATAACTCCAATCGTAATATATATCCTTATTGTACTGACTAATGATGTTTTTGGAGATGCATATGCAATAAAGTGGATAATTAAAGCTTTTATTTCTTTTATGGTAGGTTTTCTTTTCATTGGAATTTCTGAGTTCATTTATGCTCCGTTTATCATATACGGTACTAATTTAACTATGGCTAAAATTCAAAGCAGTCTTTTACTATATTTCATGACTTCACTTCCTCCTCGCTTTTTGCAGTATTTTTTGCTTTGTTACCTTGTAAGTAAAAAACGAACTTTTCTAAAAGGACAGTTGTTAAGGAATATTCTATCAAGTCCAGTGCTGTCAGTAATATTTTCTATATTGGTTCTTATAAATATCTTGTTTTTGTGGCTTATGTATAAAATAATTGTTTTTGATAGGGTTCTTATATCTGTTTCTCCGTTTTATCAAGTATTTATTATTATAAGTGTAATTCTATTCCCTATGTTGAATCTTTCAGGACTTATATGGAGTTCCTATCTTTTAAAAAGTAAAGAAACTAAAGATAAGAAGTCTGCTTCTGAACAATTACATAGCTTGTTAAGAGAGCTGGAATTATATACATTTAATGGGAAGTATAGTAATATCAGGTGGAAGCTGAATAAAATCAGCACAGACATTGAGGAAGTGGCAAATAATCTATATAAAGAAAAGGAAATTAGAAAAAAACAATCTTAAAATCTGAAGGAGGTAAGTAGTTATGAAAATATTCTTTTATTCAATTATGTCAAGCTTATTATGCATTTTGGTTATTTTGTTCGGAATAAAGCCTGCATGCTTGTGGGGATGGCATCAACCAAGAGTTCCACAGATTAAATAAGTTTTAATTTAATCGTGGAAAATCCTCCGTTTTTACCGCCCCTTCCTTAATGTCATGTGTTGATCCTCTATGAACTTACATTCCGCTTGGATAAAAGCTACCTCAATACCCTTACCAGTTCAACAAATAGAACATGTTACTGTGTTCTATTTGTTTTTGAGTAGTCCATTTCTGTCTAGGTAAATTCGGTTTGCTGAAAATCACTTTCTCACAACCTCTTAACAATACTTTTCCCAACTACCTATACGCATTTTCATCTCATCTATACCCAGTACGCCGTAAGCAAAGCTTTTCCTAACCAGCTCCTCCGGTAAGAATTCATCGTACTTATCAAATAATGGAATTTCACCCTTATAAATCAGTTCCATCGGGTCAAGAGGTTGCTTTGCCATATTACATAGAACACTAAAAAAATCTTCTAGTGCTGCCCTCATCTTGAACTGGATGAAATATGGTCTTGAGGAATCAAGGGCAGTTATACCTAGATGGGGTGCACATTTAAGCTTAATAAATCTCTCCAGAGCCAAAAACGCATATGTTCCAAGCCATGGAAACAGGCACCACATATCGCCGCCCAGGCATATAAGAGGGTCTTCTGTCATGTTTGAATTAACAGCTGTATGCCTGGCTTCACCAAGCCTTACCACAGCATTTTTCATAAGATAAGGGTAAATTGTATCTTCTCTCAGGACATCTTTCATTCTCTCAAGAACTTTTGTATTAATATCTCCCGGACATTGTCCGAAATATGCGGGAACCTTTCCCTTAACCTGCTCACAGTATACCAGATGACGCTTGTGGTCAATCTCTTCAACTACCCAGACATGGCCTGCAAGGGCTATTTTTTCACCAACAGGCGGCGGCAGGACTATTGTGCCAAGCTCCTGTGATTTACTTCTGACAGTGTATTCTTCGTTCT